>PKSZ01000673.1 GCA_002869425.1 Marinilabiliales bacterium | reverse complement strand
AAGCTTTTGGCAGTTCTTGTTCATGTAATATGAATGTTGCATGTCCTGATGCAGTGGGATGGGAAGATGAGATCAGTTCTGTATGTATGCTGGTTTCCGGTTCCAGTGGTTTTTGTACCGGTACACTGATAAACAACACTGCAGAAGATGGCACACCATATGTATTAACAGCAGATCACTGTTACAGTGATCCATCAAGCTGGATTTTCTGGTTTAACTGGGAAAGCTCAACTTGTACTAACCCTGGATCTTCACCTGCTTATGATGATATATCCGGTGCTGTACTCAGAGCCAGAAATGCAGATTCAGATTTTTGTCTTGTTGAAATGAATTCTACACCACCAGCCTCTTACAATGTATTTTATGCAGGATGGAACCGTGAAGATGTTGCTGCAACAGAAACAAGAGGCATTCATCACCCATCAGGAGATATCAAAAAGTTTTCAATTGACTATGATTCTCCTGTTTCCGACACATATTTAGGTGGCAGCGGTGTCGCAGACTCACACTGGCAGATTGTATCATGGGATGAATTGACAACAACTGAAGGAGGATCATCAGGATCTGCTCTTTTTGATCAAAATCATTTAATTATCGGTCAATTACATGGAGGTTACGCTGCTTGTGGAAATACAGACTCTGACTGGTATGGTAAACTCTCAATGTCATGGGACAGAGGAGGAACATCTGACACTCAACTAAAAGACTGGCTGGACACAAGTAGTTCAGCTCCGCTAACGCTTCAGGGATATGATCCTAATGCACCTACAGTTGCTCTAGATGCTCAAATGCTGCAAGTTTCAGAACCAACAGGAAGATATTGCGATATTCAGGATGTTACTCCAACAGTTACCATTAAAAATAGAGGTACTGACAACTTAACAAGTGCAGTTGTTTCTTATTCTATTGACGGTGGAACTCCTGTAACATCAAACTGGTCAGGCAACCTTGCTTCCGGGGAAACAGATGTTGTTACTTTTGCTACAATCACGCTAACACAGGGAAATCACACATTTGAAACCTCTGTTTCTTCTCCAAACGGAAGTACTGACGAAAATACAACAAACGATGTACTATCTATCGATTATGAAGTTGTTGGCGATTACAACATTGTTGAGCTTTCTTTGACAACTGATGATTATGGAAGTGAAACCAGCTGGCAGATAACAGATGATGCAACAAGCGAAATTGTTATCGCAGGTAGTGGATATGGCAATACAACTACTTATACTGAATCTGTTTGTTTAGGAGAAGGTTGCTATACTTTTACAATTTTCGATGCTTATAGTGATGGAATTTGCTGTGGCTATGGAAACGGTTCATACGATCTAACAAATACAACAACTTCTGAAGCTTATGTTACAGGTGGTGGTGAGTTTACAAATGAAGAAGCCACTCAATTCTGTATTACAGCATCTGCTCCTCCGGTTGCAGACTTTGAAGGTACGCCAACAACAGTATGCGAAGGTGGTTCTGTTGTATTCAGCGACCTTAGCACAGGAACACCAACAGCATGGAGCTGGACTTTCGATGGAGGTACACCAGCCACAAGTACGGATCAGAATCCTACAGTTGTATACAATACTGCAGGAAGCTACAGAGTAACTCTGGAAGTTACAAATGCACAAGGAACAGATACTTACTTTATCAATAACTATATTACTGTTACAACACCTCCAACAGTAAGTGTTACTGCTACAGATGAAACATCTGCAGGAGCATGTGATGGTAGTGTTACAGCCAATGTAACCAATGGCACATCTCCATTCTCATATGTATGGGATATAACAGGAACTGCAACTCAGACATTTAGCCCTGGAGGTACCGGTACATGTGGAGCAGGAACAACTACCACATACGATTTGAATGTCACTGGTCTTGGTAACCTTGACGGTGTGGCATATGCTGTTGATGGTATTTGTCTTGACATTACACATGCTAGATTATCCAGAATTACAGATATTTCATTAATTTCTCCACTAGGAACATCCGTTCAATTAACTGGAGGTATTGGTGGAAACGCAGATAATTACACAAATACATGCTTTAACATGACAGGTGCTGATGGTGCTATCTCAGGAGGAACTGCTCCTTATACAGGAACATTTATCCCCATGGGTGATTTTGCAACTTACCACAACGGTCAGGCAGCCAACGGAACATGGCAGTTATCTATAACTTGTTCATCAGAAGGAGGTACTCTAAATAGCTGGGAATTAACATTCAGAACCGGAGAAACTTCGCAAACTGTTTCATCGCTTTGCGCAGGTACTTATACTGTTACGGTAACAGATGATGCTGGTTGTGAAGCAACAGCAAGCGGAACAGTAAATTCAGGTTCAGCAGCTTTATCAGCAAGTATTTCTGCAAGCACAAATGCTACTTGCTATGGTGTTTGTGATGGAACAGCTACAGTTCTGGCATCAGGAGGATCTACTCCATATACATATCTTTGGTCTAATGGTGAATCACTTTAAGATGCTACCAGCCTTTGTGCAGGTGTACATACAGTTACCGTCACAGATGCTTTATCACAAACAACAACTGCATCCGTTACCATAACTGAGCCATCGGAACTTACAATTTCTCTAAGTAGTTCTGCTGACGTAACATGTAATGGTCTTTGCGATGGTTCAATTGAAGTTGCTGCAGCAGGTGGAACTTCCGGTTATTCTTATGATTGGGATAACGGAGCTAGCACATCTCTTATTGAAAATCTATGTGCAGGAACATATAACATTACTGCAACAGATGCTAATGCTTGTACTGCTGAATTAAGTACAACAATTGGAGAACCAACAGCACTCTCAGTATCAGAATTATCAGCAACAGATGCCAGCTGCTTTGGTACTTGTGACGGAAGCATTGAAGTTGGTGCAAATGGTGGAACACCAGCTTACTCATACAACTGGGATAATGGTGAATCTACTGCTTTAATTGAAAATCTTTGTGCTGGTACATATGCTGTTACTGCAACCGACGCAAATAATTGTACAGCTGAACTTAGCATTACACTTGGTGAACCAACTGAAATTGCAACTACATTCACTACTACAGATGCAAACTGTAACCAGGCTGATGGATCAGCTACTGCCTCCTCAACAGGTGGTTCTGGTACATACACATACATTTGGAGTGATTCACAAACAGGAGCAACAGCATCAAATCTTGCTGCAGGAACATATACTGTTACAACTACTGATGATTCTGGATGCGCTGTTGTAAATACAGTTACCATTAATGATAATGGTGGTATTACGGTTATTCCAACAGTTACTGATGTACTTTGTAATGGTGACAATACAGGTGCTATTGATCTTTCTGTATCAGGAGGAACAAGTCCCTACACATATAACTGGGCTTCAGGAGAAACATCTTCTTCATTAAGTAATCTTTATGCTGGTCAGTATATTGTTACAGTATCGGATCAGAACAACTGTTCAAATTCACAAGTGATTGATGTTCTTGAACCAAATGCTATCTCAATAATACCTTCAATCACAGATGCTCTTTGTAATGGAGAAACAGGTTCTGTTACTTTAAGCATTACAGGTGGTACACCACCATACAATGAAAACTGGGGATCAAACAACCCGGATGCATTGTTGGCAGGAACATATACCGTTACAGTTACAGACGATGCTGGTTGTGAAGAAACAAGCCCAGTTACAATAAGCGAACCAACCGCACTAGCTGTTGATCAAGCAAATACAGTAATTTTTGATGTAACTTGTTTTGGAGCCAGCGATGGTACAATTACAGTTGTTGCAACTGGAGGAAGCAGTCCTTATTCTTATGATTGGGGAACAACTGATCCTAATGCTCTGGCTGCTGGAAATTACAACGTAACAATTACAGATGCTAATGGATGTATTATTACAGAAAGTTTCATCGTGAATGAACCTTCACCACTAATCGCAAATGCAACCATTACAGATCCATTATGCTATGGAGAAACAGGTTCTGTTGTATTAACTATTACAGGCGGAACACCTCCATACACTGAAGATTGGGGAACAGCTGATCCTAATGCTCTGGCTGCAGGATTCTATACTGTAACTATTACAGATGCTACAGGTTGTTATCTTGTAAATACAATTACTGTATCTGATCCACCAGAATTAACAGTTTCTGTATCCACAACTGCAGCTACTGACGGAACAACTGCAGATGGAACGGCGACGGCGACGGCGACGGGAGGAACTATGCCTGTATCTTACGCATGGTCGAATGGTGAAAACACACAAATGATCTCAAATCTTCTTCCGGATGTATATTGTGTTACTGTAACAGATGCCAACGCATGTACAGCTTCAGTTTGTGATACTGTTGAGTTCTCAATATCTATTGCAGAACAATCAGGTAGTGAATTGGTTATATATCCTAATCCTACAGATGGATTGCTTAATATAAAAGCAACAAGTACAATCAATGAAATTAAAATTGTGAATATTTTAGGAAAAACGATTGAGACCATTCATTCAGGAGAGAAAACTACAATCATAGATTTAAGATCAAAAGCCAAAGGAATTTATTTCATTGAAATAACTGGCAATGGTTTTAGCAATACAGAAAGAGTAATTTTAAAATAAGGTAAAAATTCAAAAGGGCGTTCATTGAGCGCTCTTTTAACACAAAAAATGGGGTAGCGAAAACACTACCCCATTTTTTAATTTCGTAGGTGAAATTATCCCAAATAAGATTTTAATAATTTACTTCTTGAAGTATGGCGCAATCTTCTGATGGCTTTCTCCTTAATCTGACGAACTCTTTCCCTTGTCAATCCAAAACGTTCTCCAATTTCTTCAAGTGTCATTTCCTGAACGCCGATACCGAAAAATAATTTGATAATATCTCTTTCTCTTTCAGTAAGTGTAGCCAAAGCTCTGTCAATTTCCTTTGACAAGGATTCATTGATCAAAGAACTATCGGCAACTGGACTATCCCTGTTTTCAAGTACATCCAACAAACTATTGTCTTCTCCTTCGACAAAAGGAGCATCAACAGAAATATGGCGTCCCGATACTCGGATTGTATCCACAACCTTTTCCTTAGGCAAATCCAATAAATCAGCAAGCTCTTCAGGAGAAGGAGTTCTTTCATTTTCCTGCTCAAACTTAGAAAAAGCCTTATTGATCTTATTCAATGAACCAACCTGATTTAAAGGTAACCTCACGATCCTTGACTGTTCAGCCAATGCCTGAAGTATTGATTGGCGAATCCACCAAACGGCATAAGAAATAAACTTAAAGCCACGCGTTTCATCAAATTTCTCTGCAGCTTTAATCAGCCCCAGATTACCCTCGTTAATCAAATCCGGAAGACTCAAACCCTGGTTCTGGTATTGTTTTGCAACTGAGACTACAAATCTCAAATTTGCCCTTGTTAATTTCTCCAGTGCTTCGCGGTCTCCTTTTCTGATTCGCTGCGCTAATTCCACTTCTTCTTCAACAGTGATAAGTTCCTCTTTTCCAATCTCCTGCAAATATTTATCCAGGGATGCACTTTCTCTGTTGGTAATAGACTTGGTAATCTTTAATTGTCTCATAGACCTCCCAAAAAATTAACTGCGAATTTATATTATTTTTACACCAAAGTCAATACGCTTGACTCTTTTTTCAAAACATTAAATCTAACCTTCTGTATTACAATCAAATTCCGAAAGTATAATATACAGAAATGCCGTTTGGATAAATTCCTTCAACCAATACAACACCTTCAATTGAACTTAAAAGATTATATACATCTTCTCCCGAGTATACAGGTACTTTATTAATTTGAGTAATAATAAAACCCTGCTTTATTCCTGCTTTTAACAACTCTCCCTGCTTAAGCTCAATTACCTTCACACCATTTCTCAAGCGCAATCTTGATTTCTCCTCATTGGATATTTCTCCAAACCTTGCACCCATTATACTTATTTCTGAACTTTTAATAATAGAAGTATTTCCTTGCCTGTTTCTCAGTTCAACCACAACAGTTTTCTCTTCTCCATCCCGAATAAACTTAACATTCACTTTATCTCCCGGGCGATACTTACTAACCTGTTCCTGCAATTGAGGGACATTGTTTACAGGGAAATCAGAAATATTTGTAATAATGTCTTTATCCTGAATTCCTGCAGCAGCAGCAGCTCCATTTTCATTGATACCATCGACATAAATACCATTCATACTGGATAAATTCATTTCTTCTGCAATTTCCTGTGTTATTTCTTTAGGATATACACCAATATAGGCCCTTTGTACTTCCCCGAATTCAATAATATCGGCCACAATCTTTTTAACGATATTAGCAGGGATAGCAAAACTATATACTGCATACGAGCCTGTATTTGAAGCAATTGCAGTATTTATTCCAACCAAATCTCCTTTTGTATTTACCAATGCTCCTCCACTATTTCCAGGATTTACGGCTGCATCTGTCTGTATAAAAGATTCAATTGCAAAATGCGAAAGAATATTAATATTCCTAGCCTTTGCACTTACAATACCAGCCGTTACGGTAGATGTTAAATTAAATGGATTTCCAACAGCCAATACCCATTCACCAACAGATAAACCATCTGAATCTCCATATGTCAGAAATGGAAGATCATCTGCTTCAATCTTCAATAAAGCTATATCTGTTTTTTGATCTGTCCCTACAAGGCTAGCCTTATATTTACTCTTGTCATTTAACACGACTTCAATATAATCAGAACCATCAATTACATGATTATTCGTAACAATATATCCATTGCTTGAAATAATTACACCAGAACCAGATGCAGTAATCGGCTGAGGTGTATATTTATAAACATCACCAAAAAAGAAATCATATAAGTTGTTGTAATAGCTATCCTGATGCTGCTTTGTTTTCACGTGAACAACAGCATGAATAGATTTTTCAGCAGCAAAAGCAAAATCTGTACTATTGGCAGTATTTGAACCCGGCATTGAAGTTAATGAACCATTTATGGGTTCCTGAATTAAGCTTTCTTTTTGATTGTGCTCTTCCAAAAGTTTATATGCAGTTATTGACACGATTCCTCCAACAACTGCCATCAACAATGAGAGTAATAATCCTTTTGCTTTCATATCTCCACAGCTTTAGTTACACAAATTTATAAAGTTTGGCATCAATTTACTACATTTACAAAGTTCATACTAAAAACGAAAAAAACATCTAATGTGTTGCTAATCAAGCCATATTTTAACAATAATTAACAGTGAAAACCATCAAATTCTGCAAATATCACGGTACAGGTAATGATTTTATTATGATTGATGACAGAAAGTTATTGTTTCCTAAACAAAATCAGACATTAATCGAAGAACTTTGTCATCGTAGATTTGGCATTGGCGCAGATGGTTTGATACTCATTCAAACAAACAAAGATTATGATTTCAGAATGGTGTATTATAACTCTGATGGTTATGAAGGAAGTATGTGTGGAAACGGAGGAAGATGTACAGTTGCATTCGCAAAATGGATGGGTATTATTAATGGTTATACAAAATTTATTGCGGTGGATGGTGTTCATGAAGCCAAGATTCTTGATAGCGGTACAATATCTTTGAAGATGACGGATGTTAAAAACATTGACAAGCTCAAACAAGATTATTTTATTGATACAGGATCTCCTCATTATATTAAATTCGTTGAAAATCTAACCACAACGGATGTCATACAAGAAGGAAAAAAATACAGGCACGACAAGAGCATAGCGCATAACGGCTGCAACGTTAATTTCATTCATCGTAATGATCAGCATCTTACAATTCGAACCTANCTTATTCTTGTGGAACAGGATCAGTAGCTGCAGCTATTGCTTATAATGAAAAAATATTGCAAGAAAATAAGGCGCAAGTTGATTTATATACCAAAGGAGGGAAACTAACTGTAGAATTTCGCAAGGAAAAGAAGCAATATACAGATATCTGGTTAACGGGACCTGCCAAACAAGTATTTGAAGGAGTATATTTTTAATATTGATTTATTTCATTATTTAATTACTTTTATTACATTTATAAAAATGTAATAATTATGGTATTTTCAAGATTGTTTCTCCTCGCCTTACTTTGTTTCTCATTTTCTATTCAAAGCATTGGTCAGCCCTCAACAAAATCAGATACAATATATCTAACAATTACCGTTGATTCTGCTTATCAAATGATTCAGGCCAACTATAACAATCCTGAATTTATGATTTTAGATGTGCGAACGCCATCCGAGTATTCACCTTCGCATATTGAAAATGCTTATAACTACAATTACTTTTCAAGCACATTTTCAAGCGATCTCGATACATTGGATAAAAATAAAAAATACTTGATATACTGTTCCAGTGGTAGCAGAAGCTATCAAAGCTTTTTAATTATGCAAGACTTATCTTTCAGGGAACTATACAATATGCAGGGAGGACTAAACAGCTGGACAAGTTCGGGATATCCCACAACTGATGAGATCCCTACAGAAATAAATTACATCTCTGATAAAAATGTCAAAATATACCCCAATCCATTCGTTGAGTATTTTACTATTGATGGGCTGAAAAGCTCTCCTACGGAAATTACTATTTCAGATATATCAGGCAAGAAAATATTAACAAGGAAAACAGATGAATATCCTTGCACCATCAAAACAGCGCACATGGATAACGGGGTTTATGTTATTTCCATCAAAACAAGTAGCACAAGCATCTATAAAAAGCTGATAAAAAAGTGAATTATAACTTGATGAAACTTAGCCTTTCGACAACATTATTATATTTCAATACAATAGAGTACAAGTCACCTGATAAATCATCAAGATTATAACTGTGTACTCCTTTTGATACTTTCTGATCCGATTTCACCAGTTGACCAAAAGAATTGTAAACCAAAAGTTCATCAATATCCTGACCCAGTCGCAGAAATAGCTTTCCATTACATGGATTGGGATAAACTTCTGCCTCTAGCTCAGTAAAGGCTTCGCAATTAACATAAACAGGATAACTATATGTTTTCTTTCCACTATAATCCACTTGAACTAAGCGATAATAAGCAGAAGCATTATTGTAATTATCGTTAAAACTGTAAACAGAAACATCATTTGTATTTCCATTACCAGGCTCAATTCCTATGGAGATATAATCCTTTGCATCCCATGATCGCTCAATAATAAAATACTGATTATTTGTTTCAGAAGCTGTAGTCCATGTCAAAGCACAACCTTCATTTCTGCATTCTCCAGTAAAGCTTAGCAGCCTAACCGGTAAGGGATTATAAAACTCTTTGGCCAAACATGCCATATGCTGATTGGATATGTCTCCTGTTGATGCTGTAAAACCGAAATAAGGCGTAGTGGTTCCAAAAATGCTTATCGGATCAAAAGAACTAATACTAATGGTACCATATAAATAATTTGCTGCAGCATCCAGAATAGAAGCTGTAAAAGTACTTGTAGAAACATCGTAAGAAACTCTAAAAGTATGATCCAAACCATTTTCTATATTATAATAGTCTGGTCCGTCTGTTAAGGCAACTCCATTTGAAACAATTCTCTCTCCAACATCTGTTACACAGGAAGATCCCAATTCAGGATTTACAACCCCTTTCAACCATATATCCATATGATCTGGCTCTTCCCCTCCTGAACACAATACGCCTGAAATACCATCATCGCGATCTTCAGTATTGATATAGACATCTATTTCAACAATTAAAGATTTTTCAATACCTCCTGCACCCAGCTCTCCTCCACTGTTACCAAAAGCACTCAATCCCCTTGCATCATTTTGAATTACAAAGGCCATGCCGTCCGCTCCATCATCATCATTACCTATATTGATTGTAAAATCATATGAAAAATCACTTGTAAAATCAAGCTTGTCGTCTGAATCCCAAATTGCTCCAGTCTGCTGATTCAAGTTCTCTGTTAGCAATGCGCAGCCGTTATTGGATTCTGAAGCATTACCACTCAAACAAAATAAAGAACCACCATCACGTGCCTGTAAAACAAAACTACCAGTTTCATCATTATCATTATCCCAAACCCTGACTAAAACCGTATCACCCCCATTCAGTCCCGAATATGAAACTTCTGGCATTAGCCCCACTCCTGAAGTATCATCACATATCAATTCGTTTAAGGTTCCTGTACATCCGTCAGTCAATTCATAAACAGCCATAGCAGCATCTGTAATACCCAATGACATGGCTTCAACCTGCAACTCTCCAGATTGCGGAACAATCACGCTATACCATGAATCTCCTCCAGCATAGTTACCACAGGAAGGTGCAGGTATCCCTGAATCTGATGCAGAACTGTTATCAACAGTATCACCTTCTGTACACAAAACAAGAAAAGGTGCCGTACAGGGATTGTCAGGATCGTGACATACTAAAACTTCAGGCCCAAATACTGGATTGATTGTTTGAGGTGAATTACCATCTGAAAAAACAGCCACTCCATCAGAATTATAAAATATATATGATATTTCGCTAGGATAAGAACTTAACTCCGTATAGTTTAGGTAAACAGAAGCACCTGATGGAATCAGAATAGAATCAACACTATAGGAAGCAGTACATGTATGGGATGCTTCGAAAATGCCATTGACATATATATCAACATGCGACCCATCCCATCCATCACCCCATGAATCAGTCATTTCAAGCGTATAATAGCATGATTGCGAAAATGAATACAAACTATAAAATAATATGAATAGAAAAAGAATAAATCTCATACTAAATCGTTTTAGTTTAATTTTGCATGAATATATAAAGCTTTTAATATTTTTCAAAATTTAAATATCCACATTGAAGTATAATTGCATAATTTAGCATTTACTATATCAACTAAATATGCACATTAATCTACATTATAATTCATTTTATCAGGCGATTAAGTTGAATAATAAAATCCAACTATATTTAATTAATCGTATCAGTATAAATACATAGTATTTTCATTGTAAATATTTTTTGTATATTAGCAGCGGAGTAATTTACAAAATACATGAAGCCATATTCATTCTTCAGGTCATACCTTGAGGCTGTTTCGAATTGCTGTATTTTCTCATTTACAGGCTATTTATCACAGAATATGCTTGTTGAAATGGGGGAAGAACTACAATTGAATCTTAGTCAAGATATTCATAACAATTCATATAGCCGTAAAGTCTTCTCCATCTTTGTAGAAATGGCTCAAAACGTTGTAAAATATAGCAACAAAAGAATCATCAAAGGAAAAGAAAACAACCGTGGATATGGTACAATATCTGTGTACAAACAAAACCATACCATAATAATTCAATCTGGCAATCCTGTTAAGTCTGAAATTGTTGATGTTATTCAGAATAAATGCAATACAATTTCTCAAAAAAATAGCGATGAACTTAAATCATATTATAAAGAACAACGCAAAATACCTAAAGCTGAATACCAAAAAGGTGCCGGATTGGGATTTATAGACATTGCATTAAAGACTTCGAACCAACTAGACATAGATTTTATTAAAATTGACGAGGAAGAACTGTTTTTTGTTTTTACTGTTCCTATTAATATTTAACAATTATGAAATCATTTACAACCAAGGCAAGCAAAACAACACCAGAAATCATCTACAATGAGAATGAAAATAAGATTGCTATTTCAGGAAATTCTTACCCTGAAAATCCATTTCTTTTTTACGAACCTTGCACTAAACTAATTCAATCCTTAATTCAGAGTAAAGAATTATTTGAACTGGAATTTAAGCTTGAATATTACAATACCAGTACAGCTAAACAAATTCTGGATTTTATTGATATGATCGAAGATTATTATTCAAAGGGTGGTAAAGTTAAAGCCACCTGGCTCTTCAAAGAAGGAGATGATGACTTAAAAGAAAACGGGGTTGATTTTTTTGAAGACTGTACTTTTCCAACCAGCATACAATCCTATTAGCATGAATCCAGTATATTATAAAGAACATGAGATTTTAAAAACTGCAGAAAATATTGCAGACATAGGCGAAGAAAATTTTGTTTCAACAAAAGATTACTTTGCCTTAGTAAATCAATACAAATCCTTATTGAGGAAAACAGAAAAGCTAACAAAATTTAGCGATCAACTTCAAAACAAGTTAAAAGAAGAGGAAGAAACATCCAACCAACTACTATTGAATACATTACCAAAGAAAGTTGTATCAGATCTTAAACTATACGGAAAAACCTGGCCAGAAAGATTTAACAATGTAAGTGTATTTTTCAGTGATTTTGTGGGCTTTACTAAACAATCTTCAAAATTGGAGCCTCAGTTTTTAATTGAAGAACTTAACGATATCTTTTCTGAATTTGACAATATCATTTCAGACTGTGGATGCGAAAGATTAAAAACCATAGGTGATGCATATATGGCAGTCTGCGGAATGCCTGTGCCAGATGAAAAGCATGCAGAAAAAATGATACAGGGTGCTTGCAATATCTTATCATATATTGAACAAAGAAATGCAAACCATAAATGGCAGTGGAAACTTAGAATTGGTATTCATTCTGGCGCTGTAGTTGGTGGAGTTGTTGGGATCAAAAAATACATTTATGATGTATTTGGCGATACCATAAACATGGCATCAAGAATGGAATCCAACTCAGAACCAATGAAAATAAATGTATCAGAGCAATGCTATCAATTGGCTAAATCAAGTTTTAAGTTTGAAAGAAGATCTCCTGCCAGCATTAAAGGAAAAGGACTTCAACAAATGTATTTTGTTATTCCCTGATAATTCTGCACAAAAATTGATTGTTCTGATCTTCAAATAATAATTCAGCTTTTAACTGGTACTTTTCGGCAATATCACGAATCAGGTTAAAATCTGCAAATAACCAGTTGAACTCTGCGCCCAATACATCTTTATATTCAATCTGATATTTTAATTCACCATAATATTCCACTTCAGTAGACCAATCCTTCATGCTTTGTTCATCATCAAACATATAAGCTATATCAGAACTATCTGCAAGAACCTGTGCTCCTTCTTTCATGTTATCGGAAAACTTTTGCATCATTTTATGCAACCCATTTACTGTTCCCGCAATTCCTAGCCCATTCATCAACAAAAGAATAGTATCATACCGGGAAATATCGTATCTATAGAAATCAGCATGATAGGCTATTAAGTTGCGTTGTTTTAATAGAGTAACAATTTTTTCCGAGGTATCTATGCCTTCAGTTTCCTTTCCCTGCTGTTGCAGTTCAAGCATATGTGCCCCGGCACAAGCTCCAACATCAAGTATCAATCCAGAGCATTCTTTCAAGGCTATTTGCTCCAGTTCAGGCATTTCCTTATAAGATCTGAAAAGATAATCCACGGAAATGATATCAGGCTCAGTAAGATTAGAATAAACCATTATTGCTGTTCCTCTAATGCCTGACAAGTAATCACTTACAGCAAAACCAAAAGGATCAATCATACTTTTTTTCAATAAAATATACTAAACACAAAACACAAACGTTTCTAAAAACAAACAAATAACAATGATACAATTCACAGCCTATGAAAAAAAACTCTACTCTTCATTTCCAGGTAAACGATTTTGCTGGTTCAGAAAAGAAATTATTTGATGTTGACAGTTTCTTCCACAATGAGGATTTTATATCAGTCTACAGTATTCTAAACCAGGTAAAGCTTAGCCCAAGTCCAAAAACAATAAAAAACATTTTAAACAGAATTGGGGCATAAAATTAAATAATAGGTTCGCATTAGCGGACCTTTATTTTTCGTTATCATAAAACAATTTATAAAAATTCAACCCTTTTTGCTGATCAAAACCCTTTTCAATTCTCTCCCTGTTTCCATGCACATATACATGAAAATTTTTATCCAGTTTCAATACACTTTTAAAGAACTTCTGTGAACCTTTTACTGCATCAGGGTTGATATCAAACTCGCCCATTCCTTCGGCTCCTGATTCCTGAACAAACTTATCTTTATAATCCTGGAAAGCATCCACAATTTTCTGATCGTTAAATACTTTCTGCTCAAATTCCTCCTCAGCAAAACTATCATTCTCTTTAAAGTAACTAACAGTCTTATTCAATATATCGGCCTTGGTTACCTTATCAATATCATTTTCAGAATTACACACCTCATCCGCAAAAGTTTTACATAAATTCAAATAATTATGTGTATGATAGAAGTCATCCTTTCTCTCTTCCAGTTGCAAGAAATCAGACTTCCAATATCTCGCAGTTTCATTATTTTTTGATGAATTATCCACCAGGCATACCTTGTAACCTGCATCCATCTCTGTATTGAGGACAATACATCCCTTATCCAATCTATTGATATTGATACCGTCCTCATGCTCTATTTCAAGGTTGGTACCTGTTTGATAAACTTTAAGAAAAGTATCTTTATTCTCGGACTTAAAAAGACCAATTGCGTCTACAAACTCCCCTTCTACTACCAAATCAAGGAAATGAACAAGATAAAACTCACCACTTTTAATATTAGGATGATTGGACTGATTGTATAAATGCGTTGCCAACTCTTTCGACTTTACTTCAAATTGTGATGAATCCTGAAAAACTGCTCTAACAGTTGTAAAAACATAATTATCCTCCAAATTATCTGGTGGTGAAAAGTTATAAAACTGATTGCTTTTAAATGCTGTCAAAAAATACTTTGTAAGAAGGTTTTGTATTAATTCTTCTCCCAATTGCATAGAGCTTTCAGACAAAACAAGCTCTTCTTCGTTTAACTTGTTTCCTACACGATGAACAATTATTTGTTCTAAAGTAACATCTTCAAAATTAAGCATGTGATGAATATTTATAATTCTCTTTCAATTGACTATAAAAATACAACAATAAACAAAATCTTCGATATATCAACATACAAAAAAAGCTGCCCGTAAAGACAGCTTTTATATTGTAACACATAAGTATTTTATTCTTTAGTTGCGTTCTCCAATATTTTAATTATTGCGAAAATAAATATTGCAGAAAGTGTCAAAATTCCTGTTAAGAGCAAGAAGAACTGCCACATTTCCCAATCTTGCCAAAAAGGTCCTATAAATCCAGCTAATAGATTACCAATTGCTGTTGAACCAAGCCATCCTCCCTGCATTAAGCCTGATAAACTTGGAGGCGCTACTTTTGAAACAAAAGATATTCCAATTGGACTGTAAAACAATTCGGATATTGTTAACATAAAATACGTACTAATCAACCAATATGGAGTAACACGTATTGCATCGGCAGCTGCTCCAGACTGAAATTCTCCGGCAACTCCCATTCCATAGGACACATAAACCATAATCAGAAAACTAATACCCGCAACAAAAAGACCAATTCCAATCTTACGTGGTGAAGAAGGTTCTCTTTTTTTCCTATTCAAAGCACCGAAAATACCAATGATAATTGGTGTCACAAAAACAATGAATATTGGATTAAAATGCTGGAATATCATTGGAGATATTGGCATTGTATCATTAAATGATGCTATTGAGAAGTACGCAATAACAGAGCCGATTACAATTAAGCCCACCCCAATTATCTTTATCATGGATGAATTCTTTTTACCAAACAACAGCACCACACCAATTATTGCAGCAATAATCGGAATCAATGCCTTNTCAATGCCTTCAGGTCAAACAATATAAATGTAAGCCTCCCAACCTCAGTTACAGTATAATCTCTGGCAAAAATAGTTAAGGTAAATCCATTTTGGTGAAATGCCATCCAGAAGAAGATATTTACAAGGAACAACAATCCAAGTGCAATAAGTCTTTTCTTTGTCTGCTCAGGAGTCAATGTAATAACATTCTTCGCTGCTTCAGCAACTTTCTTCGCCCCTTTACGAATCGGATTGGTTGAAACATGCTTGTATGTACCTCTGAAAATCACGAAGATCAACAAAGAAATAATAATACTAATCGCAGCTAAACCAAATCCCCAATTATAGGAAGCACTTAGAGTATCAATATAATCCTTACTGTAAGTAGCTATATCTGTAAACTGATATCCACCACCATCAACAATTGTACTCTTTGCCAAATTTGTATATTGTTCGATATCAACAGGTGAAGTTCCTCCTGCTGTTGACGACAAATATTCATTCGCCAATTTAGGAATGTTTGGGTTATAGGTTAACCCGCTTGCACCCATTATCCAATTGCTGATTCCATTCGCAGCGGATGGAGCAAAGAATGCACCAACATTAATACCCATGTAGAAAACACTAAACGCAGAATCCCGGAACTTCGAGTATTTTGCATCGTCATATAGTTTTCCAACTAAAGCTTGCAAATTACCTTTAAAGAAACCGGTTCCAAGTGAAATAATAGCCAAAGCTACATAAACAATAAGTTCAGTCTGACCAGGTTGTGCAAGTAAAAAGTAACCTGCAATCATAAGCACAATACCAATCAAAATTGTTTTTGAAAAACCTAAAACCTTGTCAGCAAGTAATCCTCCTAAAAGTGGAATAAAATAAATCCCGAATAGAAATGTTCCATAAACATGGCCAGCTTCTGTAGCATCCATTCCGAATTTTGCTTGCATGAACAACACAAAAATGGCAAGCATTGTGTAATACCCAAAACGCTCCCCCATATTTGCAAATAAGAAAACCCATAAACCTTTCGGATGACCTTTAAACATGATATTATGTTTTAATTCGTACTCGATTAACTAATGTGCACAAATATATAAATCTTTTTGTAGTGGTCAAGCAGTTTCCGCAGCCGCATAAAACAAGAATTTCAGTACTACTCTGATTTGCTGTAAATTAGAAAACTTATAATACAAAGAGGCCAATTTAGCATTCAAACATTAATCCTCATATATTACTCATTACCTGACACTTACAAGCGACACCACAAAGAATTACTGCAAATTTTCACTTAATGTTATACAGCATATTTTCTCTTGGGCTAAGATATTTTTACATTTGTAAAAAATAATACATAACATGAAAATTATTACTTGCGAACAAATCAGGCAAGCAGATGCCTATACAATTCAGAATGAACCTATAGCTTCTATTGATTTAATGGAAAGAGCAGCAAGTAAATTATATAATGAAATCATCCGAAAAGTCAACATCAATTCCGCTATAATAATATTTGCAGGTCCCGGCAATAATGGAGGAGATGCATTGGTTGTTGCCCGATTACTTTTACAAGCTGGTTATAATGTAAAATGCTATGTACTTCATTTTACAGAAAAATATTCGCAAGATTTTCTAGTAAATCAAGCCCGACTTGAAAATGAGACCAACTGCAAAATCATTCGTTTGCATGAAATAAAAGATTTTCCTGACATATATCCTGATGATTGGATAATTGATGGAATTTTTGGCTCGGGCCTAAGCAGACCATTGAAAAGTTTTCCTGCTGAATCTGTAAAAAAGATAAATCAATCCGGCGCAAATATAATTTCAATAGACATTCCAAGTGGACTTTTCGGAGAAGATAATAGTCATAATATCCTCGATCATATTATCCAGGCCGACTTTGTTTTCAGTTTTCAATTTCCGAAATTATCTTTCTTTTTTGCAGAAAATGAAAAATTTGTAAAAAGCTGGAAAGTTGTTCCAATTGGACTACATCAGGATTTTATTTCAAAAGTAGAAACACCATATCACTTCA
>PKSZ01000674.1 GCA_002869425.1 Marinilabiliales bacterium | reverse complement strand
TGGGCAAATCTCTGGCAGAAATGATCCGTCACGATAAAGTACATATTATTTCCTGTACCGGAGCAAACCTTGAAGAAGATGTATTTAATCTTGTAGCACATAGTCATTATAAACGAATACCGGGCTACAGAGACCTTTCACCTCAGGATGAAAAAGAACTGCTGGATCAGCATTTCAACAGGGTAACCGACACCTGCATACCTGAAGAAGAAGCTATGCGAAGAATTGAGGACCATCTGGTTGCATTATGGAAAAAAGCAGATAAAGAGAACAAAAGATATTTTCCTCACGAGTTTTTTTATGAGCTATTATTGAGTAAAGTTCTTGAAAAAGATTACGAAATAGACCCTAAGAATAGCTGGCTACTGGCAGCAGCAGAAAAAAACCTACCGATTATTGTTCCGGGCTGGGAAGATTCTACTTGTGGCAATTTTTTCGCTTCACATTGTATGGAAGAACTATTTAAGCCGGGAATTCTCAAGTCGGGTATCGAATATATGATGTTTCTTGCCAATTGGTATCAGAAAAGTGCTGGTAATAATGGCATTGGATTTTTCCAGATTGGCGGAGGTATAGCCGGTGACTTCCCAATTTGCGTAGTTCCTATGCTTCACCAGGATTTGCAACTGAATAATATTCCAACATGGTCGTATTTTTGCCAGATAAGCGACTCTACAACCAGTTACGGGTCCTATTCAGGGGCGGTACCAAACGAAAAAATTACCTGGGGCAAACTAAGTATTGATGCTCCTAAATTTATTGTAGAATCAGATGCAACCATTGTTGCTCCATTGATTTTTGCCTATTTGCTGGGTTGGTAAAATAATTGATGCTTATTACATAAAGGTCTCCTGTAGGCTTTTGGAAAAGGTTTAATTTACACTCTCACTCATTCCATTTGAATCGGATATAAATTCCAATATTTTATACCCTAGCTCTCTTGCTTCATTAGACAAATCCTCACTACTATTAATATTTTCTAATGCCTTCTTACAAAAGCCTAACTTGTCTGAAATTGTATTATTACTTGAATATTTTCGAGTTCCATTTTCAAGTAATTTATCAATATAAACTCCCAGGTTTATATTCCAATAAGATGGTTTATCTATTTTATCATTAGAATTATGGCTCTTCTTATTAATTGTTTCTTCTAATTTATTTTTATATTCCTACTATACACTATCACTATACGACTCAATTATCTTTACAATAGTATTTGGTGATAACATATTCTCAATCTCTTTTCCTTCTGTGATGTATAGTTTATCCTGCAAACAATTCCTTAGCGTTTTATATCTCTCCTCCTTGTGTTTAACAAAATTTCCATTACTATTTACATCAGAATCAACAATTACAAAAATACTATTTGAAATTTTTGATGCCTTGATTTTACCTTCATTATCTGTTTCGCAAAAATTCCAATGGGTTATGTTGCTACCTGCATACTCAATAAAAGAATAGTGTAAATCTTCAATACACCAGCCATACTGTGAACTTTTTTCCTTTTTAAGTATATCGATAATGTTTTTTATATATAAACGATCTGTAATACCTTCAACCCAAATTGTACAATTACTTAACAAAACTGAAGAAGTTCTGACACCAAGTTCTGAATACAATTTAAAACTTGGTTCTGTCACATTTTTAACATTAAAACTGATTTTCTCCTTTTTAAATGAATAAATAGAAACATTCTCTTTACCAGTCGTAATATCAAGTAAATGATTAGAATGTGTAGATATAAAGAACTGTGCATTTTCAAATTCATCAGACAATATGGTTTCCATAAATATTCTCTGAAAACCCGGATGCATATAATTTTCAGGTTCTTCTATAAAATAGATTACATCTTCATCCTTATGCATATAGACGGGATATAGCAATGTAATAATTGACTGAGTACCATCTCCTATTTCATAAATTAAACGTTCTTCTTCTTCAATTCCAACTAAGGGAACATTTTTGCCTTCTTGTGGTACAATACTAATAGCTTTTCCGTTAAAGAATTTTTCTGAAATAAATTTCTCAAAATCTCCAACTTTATCTCGTAATCTTCGCACACTTAATAAGTGCTCCCTTATTTCCTTGTTTATTTGCTGACCAGTAATAATATCCCAGTTCCCATCTATAGAACCGAAATAATCAGATTCTATTCTCTCCTTTAAAGCATCTTTATCATTATCAATCGGCCGAAGCCCACGCAATATTGGTATATACTTTCTCTTAAAATCTATAGGTTGTTTTAGCTGTTTCATAAAGTCCTTCGAAGATTTCAGCTTTTTCACCTCTTGATGAATCGCATCTTTGTTTTTAATTTTATCCGGACTTCCTTGCCTTGTTTTAGTAATTAATTTTTGAATTTCTTTATCAATCTTTTCAATCATATCAGCATAAGTGCGCCTATTTGATGAATAAAAAGAATCTATATGAATTTGTTCTATTCTCTCTTTTATAGCATCTATTTCGCGCTTAATCTCTGTGTAGTTTCGATAGCCTCCATTTATGAATCCATTTATTGGCCTCACATAATCTTCAACATCTTTTTTAATGTCTTCAATTTCTGATGTGGAATACTTCATTGATTCCTGTGAAAATAAAGCTCTCAACAACCTGCTTTTACCACTATTGTTAGCTCCAATAAAAACATTAACCTTTGAAAGATTCTCTAGACAATTGGCTCCGTCAAAACTATATGTTCCAATTTCTTCTCCAGATTGTTTTAATTCCGGGAATATTTTTGTGAGATAATTCATTACTTCTACTGCTTTTAACAACAAATATACAATTCAAATGAGAACAACTACTTTCTCAACATAGTTTTACGACTACAATTGGCCATTAGATACGGGAACCCAATGAAGAATCTAGGAGCTGTAATAATATCAACGTCAGACTGAGTAATTTTTCAGAGAATAATTGTATCGAAAGTTAGTTGATTTTGTAATAGCTAAAATGCCTATCTCTTGACACAAAGATGCATGTGCAAGATTATTAGTCTGTTCTCGATACAACCTCCTTCGTCGGTCACTCGAACTGACTATTGTAATTCTATTTTATAATAGGGTCGCTTATTCAAAAGAGATTAACACAAAATATTGTTGCTTTTTTTATATCTTACTTTCGTGAAAACAATGTATGTGTACATTCTTCAATGTAACGATTCTACTTACTATACGGGAGTTACTAATGATATAGAACGAAGGTTGGCAGAGCATAGTTCTGGCGTAAATAAAACTTGCTATACATACAAAAGGAGGCCTGTAAAACTGTTATTCTTTGAATCTTACAGTGATGCGGTGATTGCAATAGAATATGAAAAGAAAATCAAGCGATGGTCAAGAAGAAAAAAGGAAGCATTGATAAAAGGTGAATATGAGTCATTGCCGAAGCTCTCGAAAAAGCATTTCAAAAGTTAAACCCGTTCTCAATACAATCTCCATTTTCAATCGCTTGAACTGTCAGTTATGATTTCAGTTTGCGTTAAAATTTTACACTGATTCTGTATATTTCAATACTATTTACTGCAAAATCAACGTCAGACTGAGTGATTTTTCAGAGAAAAATTGTATCGAAGTCCGTTGATTTGTATTAGTTAAAATGCATTTGTATGATACATAAATGCATATACAAGATTGTTAGTCTGTTCCAAATACAATCTGCTTTGCAAAACAACGGTATTTTTCCCTGCTCAGCCTGATTGCTCCGCAATTCAGTGCTTTCCTTTTCGTCAATCCTGAGCAAGCTCAGTTTTCCTCAAATAAAAAAGCCTGAACTCTTTTTGAGTGCAGGCTTCGCATTCTTTGTTGTCCCGTAAGAACAACACAGGATAATTATATACACAACTGATTATCACTCCGTTAAACCGCCTTTAAAACATCCATCGTTAAAGTACTCCCAAGACATGCTTTTACTATTAATACAAACAATACCATTTAGTTACCCATAAAAAGCAAAATGTTAACAAAAAATCGACCGGCTGCCAGGTGGCCAGCTGAATTATGTTAACAATTCAAACAACCTGGAAGAGCTCGAGTGTTGCTTTTTGTTAACATTACTTTACGATTAGGTTTTTAATAGTATTTTTTTGGCCAGATATTTTAATTACAAGCATTGTCTTCTTTTCAAACTCTTCTGATTTTTTTTAACCCGGAATAATCAATTGAAACATTTTCAATCTTATTCCCTTCCCCTTGAATAATAATTTCCATTTATATCAATAGTTTAACCTTCTTGATACCAAAAATAGAAAATTGTTACCCAAGAATAAATTTATTTAATGTTTAAGTGCGTTTTTAATTCAGATATTATATCGTTCAGTACTGGTGTTGAAACCTTTCCATACTCTTGTGAAAACCTTTCTTTTGAAACTGAACGAACTTGTGTTGTTTTAGCCTTAGAATCCATTCTTATTCCGCCATCTCCTTTACTAATAAACACATCTCCAGGATATAATTTCCCAGTATTTTTTGATGTTAGCGGAATAATTGTTGCCATTTCCGCTCCTTTGTTAAAAATATTGTTAGAGATAACCAAACATGGCCTGGTTTTGTTGATTTCTGACCCTTTAGATGGATCCAGATCAACATCATATATGTAACCTCTTTTTATAGCCATTAAACAAAATCGGAATACTCAAAATCACCAGCGATCAGATGCTCTTCATCTTTTGCTGACTTATATTTATTCAAGCGAGTAATAAATTCACCAAAAGTCAAATTCATATCTTCCTCTGAGAACAACAACAAGTTTTCAATTAAATCAGCTATAAGATATAGCACATTTTGAATCTTTTTTACCAACAGCATTTCTTTTCTGGAACCAGGCTTAATATCTATATTAATAGTACCTACCAATAATTCTGCAATTTTAAGAGTAGCCCTGGTTTTAACAGCATCTGTATGCCTTATTGGATATAATGCTTCAGTAAAATCATTAATAAACATTTCAAGATCCATTACCTGCTGTAAAAGATCCTGCTCTTTTTTCGCTTTTTCATCTTCCAAAAGATAATTACTATCATAGCTCCACGTTGCAGGAGAAACAGTACTCAGGCGAGTTGAAATCTCTACGACACCCTGATCTATATCTTTTATAATCATTCTTTAATTATTTACTGTTTTACATGTTCTGAGAATACTGCCACTACTTCTTCAAAATTATGTATTGATCTGGAATAGGTAAGTTATCTGAATCTTCTACAACTGTTGATGAAATTGTTTCATAATCTTCGCTTCTTTTGTGCGGTTGCCATAAGTTTGTGTGTTACCTTTAATTACGTCAGATACTGTAATTTTGTTTTGCCTTGAATTGTAAATTTATAAATAATTTATCAATTGATAACAATACCCTGCTATTTAAGTTAACAAAACTTACTAATCAATGCTATCCAGCATAATATTATATAAATTGTGTTAACATTATTCCCTGAAACTAGTTAATTTCAATATCTATCGTTAAATCTCCTTTGTAAGACTCTAAATCCAAAAATGAAGCACTTGCTCTTACTGACTTTTGCTTTAAATCTACTACTATTCCATTTCCATTTCCTCTACCATCATGAATTTTCATACTATATTGTATGCCCTGACCTGCCTCCTTAACTTCTATTTTTAGATAGCAATTATCTGAAGGTAATATAAAACTCTTTTTCTCATCTTGTTTTAAGAAGATGTCTTTATTAATGCCCATTTGTAATTTTTCAATTTTGCACATAGTTCTATTTTTTATATAATTGCAAAGTCAACAGTATACGCCCGTATGCATACTCCGTTCATAGCCCCGATTAAGCCCTGGGCTTATTTTAACTACTGCTTCGCAAATTCTTGGAAGTTCACAGAAGGCAACATTATTGCATTCATTCCAGCCTTTAAATATAAATTAAACAAATGCTCTCGAATAAAAGGATACATAATAGCATAAGCATTCAGATCTGCAAATTGCTGTATTTCTAGATCGGTATCCTTATCTAAGAGTTTAAATTCACCAAATACTGTAATATCTGCTTTGGCAACCTCATTTTTTTTATCATCCCTACAAATGCAATTTACGGAAAGCTTACACCTAGCAATGGTTTTTGTAACTTCGTTTCCTACAGTAATATCTGCATCATGATTAATTATCTCACCTTTTGGAAATTTTTCTATACGGTAAAAATCGGACTTAATAATTGAAATTGAATTCACTTTATATCCAGATACGTAGTTGGGTCTCATATTATGCAGCTAGAATTATTGATTCGGGTTTAATGTCTTTTTTATTTTTTGATTCATTCAACAGTTCAACTGCTTTTACGGTTTCAGATACAACAGAAAACTTGTTTGGCTTTTTAATGTCCACTAATGGCTTCTTATTCGTTATTAGTAAAGAATTACTATATCTTTTTTCATACTTATCCAGCCAATCAAAATAAAAATCTGCAAATTTTTCTTTATCAACCTTAAAACTAGAATCAATCTGTATTTTGTGAAGATTTACATAATCCTCATAAGCATATTTATACTTAATCCCTGGGAATCTATTCTTTAAATCATCAATTAATTCTTCTATCATTAACTTCTCTTCTCTTTTCATATTGAAAAATTATTAGTTAATATTCTAATTACTTCATCAGCAAATTTGATAGCCTCTTGAGCGTTTGTTTCTAAAATCTCAATATTGTTGTAATCTGCATTTACTCTTAAAGTTTTTAATTCAGTACAATTTTCATAATAATCAATCGCATTAAACCTTTTTCCTTTGTTATCCTTTATAATGCCTCTCATTCTTTTTAACATATAGTCATGAGAGCCTCTACCTTGATTTGCCTGCAATTCACCTTGAAGCTGATATTCTTTTTCTAAAATATATTTTGTCATTTGTAAGCATGAATAATATGCACAATGAACTGTTGAATTGTAATAATTAGTATTTGATTCAAGATGTTTTGCAGCCTTCAGGCTTAAATTTGATTTATTTTTCAGATGACTCAACTAACGCTTCTCTTTAGAAATTCAAAGATATAACAATACTTCAACACCTCAAACATGTTCTTCAACCAGTGGAGATGGGGGGATTCGAACCCCCGTCCAAAAAGGTATCAATTATACCATCTACTATTATATCTATTTATCTGTTTTCGAGATATGAACAACAAATAGCAATTGTTTCATATCCCTATTCTCTTAATATCATTCCGGCTTAGAGAAATCACCAGAAATACATGTCTCTATATGGCGCCTATAGTCCGAAAACAAAACATGAAATTCTCGATAGGCGACTTGTCGAAGCACCTTGTACCCCGAAAAGCATAGAATTAACTATGCAGCAAGTACAATTGAATTAAAATTGCCATTTATTAATTTACGGTATTTTTTACGAGATATCCGTAATTACTCGAATAGCAAATATAATCAATGAACCTCCTGTCAAAACCAAGCATCCCCAGCTGACTCTTGCAATTTATTAAAAACTCTAATCAGCATACAAATATTGTAATCAATATTAGTAAGTGCGTGCATCTATTTTAGATGCTACGTAAGACTTCTATAAATGCTTTCTTTATCTCCCTTTCAAGGCCTGAATAGTTTCATCTTTTCCGGCCAGCAGCTCCCTGAGCAGTGCAATTTCTTTAGCCAGGCCTTCATTTTCTTTCTTCAGCATTTTATTTTCTGCTACGTCCACAGAAATCTTTTCAGCCCGGTTCCGGTTGCCTTTAATGTTTACACCAATGCTATTTGTATAATCCTTTAATGGCTCTCTTACCATATCTTCTTTACTATCGAAGAAAACACCTGCCTGTACATTTAGCACAGAAGCAATACTTTCTATGTCCCGGTACTTTAAT
>PKSZ01000077.1 GCA_002869425.1 Marinilabiliales bacterium | reverse complement strand
TTTTTCAGTAATGTGGTCAGAACATGCTTCATATAAAAATTCCATTAAGTGGTTGAAAACTTTGCCAAGAGAGGGAAAACATCTTTTGGCAGAAGCAGGTGAGGAAAATGCCGGTTTGGTTGATATTGGTGAGGGCTTAGCATGTGCATTTAAAATAGAGTCACACAATCATCCTTCTGCTGTTGAACCATACCAGGGTGCAGCTACGGGTGTAGGTGGAATTAATCGTGATATTTTTACCATGGGAGCCAGACCTGTTGGTCAGTTGAATTCATTGAGATTTGGAGATTTTAGTCTTGATAGAACCAAATGGTTGATTAAAGGCGTAGTTAAAGGAATTGGAGATTATGGGAATTCATTTGGAATTCCAGTTGTGGGTGGTGAAGTATTTTTTGATGAGGTATATAATGCAAATCCTCTTGTTAATGCTATGTCTGTGGGTATAATGAACCATGGCGAAATGATTTCTGCAATTTCTAAAGGTGAAGGAAACCCGGTTTATATTGTGGGTTCATCAACAGGTAAGGATGGTATTCATGGAGCAACTTTTGCTTCAGCTGATTTGAATGAAAATTCAGCTGACGATATTCCTTCTGTACAAGTGGGTGATCCTTTTCAGGAAAAATTATTGCTTGAAGCAACGCAGGAACTTAATTCATCAGGAGCAGTTGTTGGTATGCAGGATATGGGTGCTGCCGGAATTATTTGTTCAACTTCTGAAATGTCAGCCAAGGGAAAGCACGGAATGAAAATTCATTTGGATAAGGTACCATTGAGACAGAAAAATATGGAGCCTTTTGAAATATTACTTTCTGAATCACAAGAGCGTATGCTTGTTGTTGTGAAGAAGGGAAGGGAAGTAGAAGTTGAGAATATATTTGACAAGTGGGATATCCATTGCAAAATTATTGGTGAAGTAACAAAAGGCGATCGCCTGAACTTTTACATGAATGGAGATCTTGTTGCTGATGTACCTGCAGATGATCTTGTTTTGGGTGGAGGTGCCCCTGTTTATGACAGAGAATATAAGGAACCAGCATATTTTTCAGAGTTTAAGAAGTTTTCAATCGATGATATAGAAGAACCTACCGATTTAAAAGAAGTAGCATGGGCAATGGTAAAGCAACCGAATATTGCTTCCAAACAGTGGGTAATTGATCAGTACGATACAATGGTTGGAACACGCAATATGTCTACCAATAAACCTTCAGATGCAGGCATTGTAAATGTGAAAGGAACAGATAAAGCTTTGGCTTTAACAGTAGATTGTAATGCTCGCTATGTAAATGCAGATCCAAAAAATGGAACTTCAATTGCTGTTGCTGAAGCAGCACGAAATATTGTTTGTTCTGGTGGTAAGCCAATGGCAATAACCAACTGCTTGAATTTTGGTAATCCTTATAACCCAGAAGTGTATTGGCAATTTGTTGAAGCTATCCAGGGAATGGGAGAAGCTTGCAAAAAGTTTGAAACACCGGTAACCGGAGGTAATGTAAGCTTTTACAATCAGACATCTATTGGTGGAAAAGTAGAACCTGTTTTTCCAACGCCTGTAATTGGCATGATGGGAACAGTGGATAAAAGAAACCATATGGGATTATCTTTTAGTAATAAGGGAGATATGATTTTCCTTATTTGTAGCTCAAAAAATGATATATCAAGCTCTGAGTATTTGTTTAGTTATCATAATGTAAGAAAATCACCAGCGCCATATTTCAATATTGAGGAAGAGTACCAGTTACAGCAAGTAATAGCTGAGCTAATAACCAATAAATATATAGAGTCAGCACATGATGTAGCCGATGGAGGTTTGTTTATTTCCTTACTTGAATCATCTATGTATAATTGTCTGGGATTTGATATAACAACTGATGCTGAGGTTCGCATAGATGCATTCCTCTTTGGTGAAGCACAGAGCAGGGTTATTGTTTCTGTAAATCCAGATAGAGAAACTGAATTTATCGATCATATGATTCAGGCCAATATTCCGTTTTCAACCCTTGGACATGTTACCAAAGGTGAAATCAGAGTTGACGATGAGTCTTTTGGCTTTATTAATGATTTTAAGGAAGTATATCAAACTGCACTGGAAAAGGCTATGGAAAAGTAATCAATGCAGGATTCTACAATCAGGCCATACAAGAAGGGCAATACCAGTAAGAAAGAAGAGGTCCGTGCAATGTTTAATAATATTGCACATCGTTATGACTTCCTAAATCACTTTCTTTCATTGGGTATAGATAAAATTTGGCGGAGAAAAGCAATAAGAATATTACAAAAGCATAATCCTGCTCATATTTTGTATGTTGCAACCGGTACAGGTGATTTTGCAGTAATGGCAAGAAAGCTTAATCACGAAAAAATAACGGGAATTGATATTTCTTCCGGAATGTTGGAAGTGGGAAGAAAGAAAATTCACAGTAAAAAGCTGGATGAGCTGATTGAATTACAATTGGGTGATTCTGAAAACCTTCCATTTGAAGATCAATGCTTTGATTCCGTAATTGTAGCCTTTGGTGTTCGTAATTTCGAAAATCTGAATAAAGGGTTAAAAGAAATGCAAAGGGTTCTAAAAAAGGGAGGAATTGTTTTGATACTGGAATTTTCCATTCCAACCAATTGGCTGTTTAAATCATTATACAATATTTATTTTTTTAAGATACTACCTTTTTTTGGTCGGTTGTTTTCCAAGGATAAAGCTGCTTATACATATTTGCCTGAGTCGGTGTATGCTTTTCCAAGTGGGAATCGTTTTTTAGAAATGTTAGATAATTGCGGATTTTGTCAAAATGCTCAAAAGCGATTATCCGGTGGCATTGCCAGTATTTATACCGGAATAAAGCAGTAAGGTTTGAAGATTAAATAATATTTTTGCTTTTTTGCAGTTATATTGAATAAAATGGCCAATTGTGCGTAAATTTCTGGTAATAGTATTTATTTTCTTATTTGCTTTCCCCGCTTTATCTCAAAAGCAGGTACCCAAGAATTTACCAAAGTATGACAGACGTCGTCTACGTTTCGGTTATACGATTGGATATACCACAATGGACTTTGTAATGCATCATTCAGGTACCTTCCTTAGCCCGGAAACAGATACTGTTTTTGGTTTTGAAAATAAACGTTTGCCTGGGTTTCATTTGAGCATTGTTAGTGAGTTTCATTTGGTAGAATACCTGGATTTGCGTTTTTTACCAGGATTGAGTTTTGGTGAGCGTAACTTGAGTTATCTTTTGTATGATCCTGATGATAATGATTTTAATGTGCATATTATGCAGATTGAATCAACCTTTTTGGATTTTCCGCTTTTGTTGAAGTACAGTTCTAAACGCTTGAATAATTACAGGGCTTATATTATTGGAGGAGGAAGTATCCGTTATGATCTTGCGGCACAAAAAGACATCAGACCAGAGGAGAAACCGAAAATACGGCTCAATCCAATGGATTATTATTATGAAGTTGGTTTTGGCGTTGATTTCTTTCTTGAATATTTTAAGTTTTCAACGGAGATAAAAATGGCAAGAGGAATTACCAATATTATGGTTCCGGATAATACACAGTTTACAAGTTCTATTGAGCGAATGAATTCAAAATTGATCTGCGTTTCCATGCATTTTGAGGGTGGGAAATATGAAGCAATGTCATCTTTGATGGGGAAAATTTTATGGTGGAGAAACTAACCCAACCTACATGTAATGATATTCAGTTGGTTTTAAATCCTTTTGATGCTACTGACAATCAGAAGATAAAAAAAATAGCTGCATCTAAGTTAAGAATTGATTTTGACAGACTTGTAGGTTTTCAAATTCTCAGAAAATCAGTTGATGCACGAAATCGCAATGTCAAGATAAACATGAAATTGCGGGTGTTTACTGATGAACATACTGCTCCAGTAAACCATCCGGCTTTCAACATCAGGGATGTTCAAAAATCCCGTGAAGTGTATATTGTGGGTTCAGGCCCAGCGGGTCTTTTTGCAGCGTTACACTTAATAGAATTGGGTTTGAAGCCCATTGTGCTGGAAAGAGGCAAAAGCGTTTCCAATCGCAAAAAGGATATTGCATTGATTTCTACGCAGCATAAAGTTGATGAAGATTCAAACTACTGCTTTGGTGAAGGTGGAGCAGGTGCATTTTCCGATGGGAAGCTATACACACGTTCAAAAAAACGTGGTGAAAATAAATTAATTTTAAATATTTTAAATCAGTTTGGTGCGGTTGATAATATTTTATATGAAGCACATCCACATATTGGAACCGATAAATTGCCGGAAATAATAAAATCTATTCGTGAAGCAATTATTCAGGCAGGAGGGCAGGTTTTATTCAATCAGAAATTGACAGGGATTAAGGTTGAAAATGGAAAACTCTATTCTGTTTTTATTAATGAAACAGAGCTAAAAACGGACACACTAATATTAGCTGCAGGACACTCAGCACGAGATGTTTATCAAATGCTTGAAGCCAATAAACTGGAATTACAACCTAAAGGTTTTGCAATGGGGGTGAGGGTTGAACACCCAAGGGAGTTGATTGATGAAATTCAATATCACGGATCTAAATATTTAGAAGTACTACCAGCTGCAGAATATAATTTTGCAATGCAACAGTCAGGAAGAGGTGTTTATTCGTTTTGTATGTGTCCGGGTGGTTTTATTGTTCCCGCATCAACATCTGCTTCAGAGCTGGTGGTAAATGGAATGTCACCTGCTAGTCGGAATTCTCCTTATTCAAATTCTGGAGTGGTGGTGGAAATACGACCTGACGATTGTTTACAAGAAGGATTTTCATCGGGACTTGAGTTTCAACGGTTTTTAGAAGAACAAGCCTGGGTAAATGCCAATAAAACGCAACAGGCTCCTGCACAAAGGATAATAGATTTTGTGCATAAAAGACCGTCAAAAGTACTACCCAAAGCAAGTTATTTTCCGGGTGTAGTATCTTCAGATATACATCGTTGGATGCCTGATTTTATCTCTAAGCGATTGCAGAAATCTTTTTTAATGCTTGATAGAAGGATGAAGGGTTTTTTGAGCGAAGAAGCTATTATTGTGGGAGTTGAAAGCAGAACTTCAAGTCCGGTTAGAATTCCCAGAAACAAAGATACATGGGAGCATGAGCAATGTAAAGGACTATTTCCTTGTGGTGAGGGTGCTGGTTATGCAGGAGGTATTGTTTCATCTGCCATCGACGGTTGGTTGGCCGCAGAAAAAGTGCAAGAAATGTTATAAAATTCTTGATGCAATAATTGCGACGGAATTAGCCAAATTTAGCGAGTCTACAGTACTATCGGCTTTTTTATGAATGGTAATTTTATGATCAATGTACTTGAGTAAATTGTCAGAAATTCCTTTTGACTCATTACCAAACAGAAGAATGGATCCTTCGGGCTCATTTATTTCTTGAGTATCTGAACCATCCAGGACAGTGCCAAAGATTTTGCCTTTTGTTGTATCTTTAAAATCCTGAAGCATCTTTTCCATATCTGCATAAAAGCATTGAACATCCATAAATGCACCCATTGAAGCCTGAATAACTTTTGGATTGTGTATGTCAACAGAATTTTTACTGCAAATTATTGTTTTTATACCAAACCAGCTTGCAGTTCTGATTATTGTACCCAGATTTCCGGGATCCTGTATGTTTTCAAGCGCAATAATGCTATTGTTTCCGTAGATTATAGGATCGGGCTCTTTCATTTTAATAACAGCCATTATCCCACAGGGAGTTTTTAATTGACTTATTTTGTTGTACTCTTTTTCTGAAACTTCTATGGTTTCTTCAATATTTTCATCCTGAATATTTACATGCTGAATATTTTTTTCAGTGTAAATAAGGTATTGTATATCAATGTTTTTATTGATTACTTCTGTGACAATCTTAGCACCTTCAGCAATGAATAATTTATTCAAGTCACGGTATTTTTTTTGACTTAAAGAACGAATGAGTTTTATTTTATTTTGAGTCAGGATGGATTGCATATGTAGGTTTTTATTGAAGGCATTGTTATATTTGTCGGTATCAGCAAAAATAGAAACATAATTTGATCCTTTCAATNTTTCAATTTTCAATAGAAAAAAGCATTTCATTACAATTCTTGTAATCACAATACTCATTACCGGATGTCGATCAACAAAGTATGTTCCCGATAATAAATATATCGTACGAAAAGTTGAATTAAAATGTAAAGATGAATCCATCGACAAAGACGAGTTGAAAGCTTATAGTAAATTGAAGCCTAACAAGCTTTTGCTGGGACTTTTTCCTCTGCATTTGTATATTTATAATCTTATTGATCCAGTAAAGGAAGCCCAAAGACAGGAAGAACGAAAGGCTAAACTGGATGAAATTAACCGGGAACGTAGGTGGGAAGGAAAGCCTCCAAAGGACAAATTTTATTTTACTGAATGGTTGCAGAATATAGGAGAAGAGCCCGTTATTTACGATGAGTATCTGGCAACAAAAACAGCCAGACAGTTTAGTTTGTATCTTCGCAATAAGGGGTATTATTCTGCCCAGGTTGAAGATTCTGTTTATTTTAAGCGGAAAAAGGCTTACCTGATTTATAAAATCTATCCCAAAAAACCCTATAAAATTAGAAAGGTAGAGTATAATATAGAGGATAAAAAGCTACGTGATTTTGTATTGCTTGATACATCTGATTCATATATTAAAAGAGGAAATAACCTGGATGTTGATCTTCTTCAAAAGGAGAGGGAGAAAATAACTTATCATCTGAAGAAAAACGGTTATTACGCTTTTATGAAGGAGTATATAGATTATCAGGTTGATACGTCGATAGCGGGAAGTGCTGTTGATTTAATACTCAGAATTAAGAACCCACAATCCTCTGGATATGGTAATGAAAACCATAAGCAATATTATATTGCAGACATTAAGGCAATACTAAATTATGATCCCAAAAAGGCTATTCAGCAGAGGGATATATACATCTCAGGAATGTATAGCATTGATAGGGATGGTATTACTTATATGTTTGATGATCAGCTACCTGTAAAGACAGATGTGGTAGCAAGGGCTATTGATTTTAAAAAGGGAGAGCTCTATAATATTCATAAGGTTGAAAGAACGTATAAATATCTGAATAATATAGGTTTATATAAGTTGTCGAATATTATATTTAGTCCAATTGAGGGAAGTGATAGTCTTTCCTGTCAGATACATTTGACGCCGTTTTTAAAACAATCTACAATTACGGAGGTTGAAGGTACCAATACTTCCGGTAATCTCGGTGTGGCTGCGAACTGGAAATATGTACATAAAAGTTTATTCAAAGGTGCAGAGTACTTTGAAATGAAGTTTAAAGGAGCTATGCAGAAACAAACTACAATTTCAGAAGTAAGTGTGGGAGATGAGGTTGTACCAGAATATTTGCCTTTTAACACCGTGGAAATTGGACCTGAATCATCCATTCGTTTTCCTAAAATGTTACTTCCATTTAAGCTTAAAAAGTTTACTAAGGCATATCATCCTAAAACCACTATATCTACTGCTTATAATTTTCAACACAGGCCCGACTATACAAGGACTATTGCCAATGCAAAAATGGGCTACTTTTGGAGTGGTAAAAGAAATATTACTTATTTCGTAACACCTGTGGAACTTAATTTTATTAAACTAACCAAAATTGATCCTGAATTTGAAGAAAGAATAAATGATTCATATTTAAGGTTTAGCTATAAGGATCAAATGATAACATCACTGAATTATACTATGGTTTTTTCAAATCAGAGTTTAAAGAAATCGAAGAGTTTCATTTATTTTAAAGCAGGCCTGGAATCGGCAGGTAATTTACTGGATGCCGTAAATTCATCCAATGATAACCTTAGTGTTACAGGATCCAATACAATTTTTGATGTAGCGTATGCTCAATATATGAAATTTGATATTGATTTTAATTATCATGCTGTATTAAATCCTGAAAATAAGATTGTTTACCGAAATTTTATTGGAGTAGGGTATCCTTATGGAAATAGTGATGCAATGCCTTTCGTGAAGCAGTATTTTTGTGGAGGAGCAAATAGTATCAGGGCCTGGCCCGTGAGGTCTCTTGGACCGGGAACTTTTAAAGATACATCGAGTATAAGCCGCTATCCAATTCAATCTGCAGATATGAAACTGGAAGCAAATATTGAATATCGTTTCGACGTGATTGCAATGCTGGAAGGTGCCTTTTTTGTGGATGTTGGAAATATATGGTCTTTGAATTCTGAGAGCGATCGACCAGGAGGAGCCTTTTCTTTTAGTAGTTTTTACAAAGATATTGCAGTTGGAGCAGGAATGGGCGCTCGATTTGATTTGGATTTCTTTATCCTACGTCTGGATTTCGGATATAAAATTCTTGATCCATCGCAGCCTGAAGGTGAACGTATAGGGCCCGGAAACAGACCTTTTAGTAATGATCAATATTCGTGGAACCTTGCTATTGGCTATCCATTCTAACAAAAATGGCTGCCCTTTTGAGACAGCCACCTTATGTAATGATTCATTTTATTAATTCTTCTCAATTCGAATACGTGCATCAACAGCAACAACCTTGTCTTTGTTTCCCAGTAATGGATTTAAATCCATTTCAAAAATTTCAGGAGCAACTGTTACCAGCGCGCTAACTCTTTGCACGATTTCTGTGAAGGCCTTTTCATTTATTCCTTCTTGTCCTCTGGCACCTTTGATAATTCCATAACTTTTTAGGTTATGAATCATATCTATTGCTTCATCTTTACAAAGAGGAGCAAGTCCTGCGTTTACATCTTTTAATACTTCTATAAAGATACCGCCCAGACCGCACAGAACCATATGTCCGAATTTGTCTTCATGTTTTGCACCCACAAATAATTCAGTACCTGAAAGCATTGGCTGCATTAGTATTGCTGTTGTATCTTTTATTTGCATCATGCGGTCAAATTCTTTTTCAACCGTTTCAGCATCCTTAACGTTCAATACTACTCCGCCCACATCTGACTTATGTACAGGGCCAACAACTTTCATTACAATAGGAAATCCCAGATTATATGCTTCTTTAACAGCATCTTCTTTACTTGAAACAACCGCTTCACCGGCTCGTGTTATTCCTGCAGCATCTAACAATTCCTGAACTTTTTCCGGTGACAGATAACCATTATTGGCCTGGTCAATTATTTTCCTGATATTTTCTTTGTTTACTGTGGGAATATCAAAATTTTCGGGTGTAGGTGCTTGTGTGTTGAACACTTTTGTTAGAGCATTTCCCAGAACCACTTCATCAGAGAAATTGATTCTTCCCATTTCAATAAACTCATCAATTTCATCCTTGGCATTGATAATGGATGGAAGTGAAGGGTAAATAGGTTTCTTGCAGGTCTTCATTTTTTCATTTAAAACCTTGTAAACCTCACTTACGTTAAAAAGACCAGGACTTCCAAAAATTACAACCATAGCATCAATATTATCGAAATAATTTTCGCAATAGTCTATGATTGTACCCAATTGTTCAGCTGTTCCTGTGGCAAGAAAATCAATTGGATTTGCAACGGATGATCCCGGAAACAGTTTTTCTGTAAGTTCATCTGCTTTTGATCCTTCAATATGTGGAATTTCAAGTCCTCCATTTGAAAGAGCATCTGTTAACATTACAGCAGGACCGCCTGCATGTGTAATAATGGCAACATTCTTTCCTTTTAGTTCTTTGTGCATGAAAATAGATGCAACACTGGCGAGCTCTTCTCTCCCAAAACATCGTACAATACCTGCTTTTTTGAACAATGCGTTAACAGCTACATCAGAGCTTGCAAGGGCACCTGTATGTGAAGATGCAGCACGGCTACCAGCTTCAGAGCTTCCTGATTTAATGGCAGCAATTTTACAACCTTTACGAATCAGTGAAGATGCGTGTTTAAGCAACATTTTTGGCTTGTTGATGCTTTCAATGTAGATAAGTTTAACCTTTGAACTTGAGGTGGGATCAAAACTTTCATCCCAGTATTTTACAACTTCTTCAACTCCCATTTGAGCACTGTTACCAACAGAATAAAGGCTGGCGAATGTAAGTCCTTTTGGAATGGCAGCCTCCATAATGAAAACGGCTGTTGCTCCTGATCCGGAGACAAAATCAATTCCTTTGGGATCAAGCTTCGGTATAGGAGTTGTAAAAACACCATTATAGTTTGAATTAAGGAATCCTACGCAGTTCGGTCCAATCAAGCAACCATTCACATTGTTTATAAGTTCAACGATTTGATTTTCAAGAGCAGCTCCTTCTTCGTTTTCTTCGCTAAAACCAGCAGAAAGAATAATGAAAGCTTTCGTGTTTTTTTGTTTCGTTAATACTTCAACGGTAGGAACACAAAATTTTGCAGGAATTGCAAGAATTGCAAGATCCACTTCAGGTAATTCTTCTGGCGATTTAAAACTTTTGATTCCCTGTACAGATTCTTGTTTCAGGTTTACCACATAAAGATCGCCTTTATAATTACCATCGATAATGTTCTTTAATACTTTTCCTCCCGGGCTTTGAATGTTGTCTGTTCCTCCAACGACAACAATGCTTTTTGGATTTATTAGTTGATTGTTAACCATTGTTCAAATCTTTTTATAATCGTTCAAGTTATACTGTAAAATGCCTCATGATATCTTTTTCGTGTATTATCTTGAAGCCTTTTGTTATTTCATTTCTTCTGTCGTAAACATTTTTTAATGCAGCTGCAATGTAATCCATATGATTGTTGGTATACACTCTTCTGGGAATGGCCAGTCTGAGTAACTCCAGTTCAGGATATCTGTTTTTTCTGGTTACCGGGTCTCTGTCTGCCAGTAATGTTCCAATTTCAACACCCCGAACGCCACCTTCAATAAATAATTCTACTGCAAGTAATTGTGCAGAATATTCGCTTTGTGGAATATGTGGGAGGAATCGTTTAGCATCAACAAATACTGCATGACCACCAAATGGTTCCTGTACAGGAACACCATAATCTTTTAGCTTATTTCCAAGATACGCTACCTGTGAAATTCTGCTTTCAAGATAATCAAAATCAGCAGATTCATAGAGACCTTTGGCTAGTGCTGCCATATCTCTTCCTGCCATACCTCCATAAGTGAGAAATCCTTCGTAAACAATATTGAACATAGAAGCTTTGTCATATAATTTTTTGCTTCTTAATCCAATAAACCCTCCAATATTTACTATTCCGTCTTTTTTGGAACTCATGGTATTTCCATCAGCATAGGAAAACATTTCTTTGATTATATCTCTGATGGATTTATCCTGATATCCATTTTCTCTTAGTTTGATAAAGTATGCATTTTCTGCATATCTGGCAGCATCAAAAAACAAAGGAATACCATATTTTTTTGCCAGTACTGAAACAGCTTTGATATTTTCCATTGAAACGGGTTGTCCACCTGAAGAATTGCATGTAACTGTAATTAGTATCAATGGAATTTTTTCCTTAGGATTTGAAGAAAGAACTTCATCAAGTTTATTTAGGTCAATATTACCTTTAAATGGATGATTTATCGTTGTATCAAATGCCTCGTCAATTGTACAATCTATAGCCGTGGCTTTTCTAATTTCGATATGCCCTTTGGTTGTGTCGAAGTGAGAATTTCCAGGAACAAGATCTCCTTCTTTAACCAATGCAGAAAACAATACATTTTCAGCAGCTCTGCCCTGATGTGTTGGAAGGAAATGCTCAAAACCCAGAATATCCCTGATGGCTTCTTTTAACTCAAAAAATGATCTTGAACCTGCATAACTTTCATCACCAGTCATTATAGCAGACCATTGCTGATCACTCATTGCTCCGGTTCCTGAATCTGTTAAAAGGTCTATGAATACTTTATCTGAGCTTAAATTGAATAGATTGTATTTTGCTTCCTTAATCCATTTTTCTCTGTCTTCTCTTTTTGTTCTTTTAATGGTTTCAACCATTTTTATCTTATACGGTTCTGCGTATGGTAATTTCATATAAATGAATGTTAAATTTATAAATAAGGATAATGAGATGTAGAGAGTACAGAGAGATTAAAAAGAGTCTCGCTTTTTTACATTAAGATAAACCAGCTTTGCTTTAATTCCCAACATTTTCATACGATCAAAGCGTTGTTATAAATCAAATGTAATTAAAATTGTATATTTAACCTAGAGTTTTTACAACATAATAGGGCTTAGTATCTGCTAAGTCTTCCTCTGCTACTGGATGCCATATAAATAAGTGAAAATTCCAGGCCTCCAAAGCCTCTTGTGTATTTCCTCAGATCAGAAACAGTAAAATCATAGCTTATTCTGAATATATAATTATCATAATTGAAACCCAGCAAAGCAAAAATGGCATCTTTCCATCTGTATCCAAAACCTGCTGCAAGGTCGAAGCTGCTCGATATGTTATAACTACCATCAATTGCGCCAATGATTTCGTAACTGGTTCCTTGTTTCATCGCAAGAAGATTTGGATTGAGTTTAAATTCTTTGTTGAGGTTTATTTTTGTACCGCCATGGATAAGCCATCGAAGAGGAAGTCTGCTTTCTTCATTGGCTTCTCCGTAAAACGATTCTTTTGGATGTGATGCATGAAAAACAGCAAAGCCACCATATGGATTAAAAGTCTTGTTGTTTTTTGTGTCAACATAACTAAACCCAACATTGAATTCAGGCATCATTTTGCTGAGTTTTGGGAATGCTTCTCCACTTGGATAATCAGGGTTGAAAACTCCGGATGTATATTGATTATCAAATGTGAGTTTTGCTTCATTGGTTTTTTTGTAAATAAAACCAGCTTGGAGACCAACACTTAGTTTATAATCTCTGTTTGTTGGTGAGGTAATTTCGTATGCTCCGGAAAGTACTAGTGAGAATGTATTGTAGGTTTTGGCAGCATTGTCATCAGTTATGTAAACACCTGCACCAATTTGTCTGTCAACGGGAGCGTCAAAACCAATGGATGTGGTTGTAAACCGTGTTCCCAACATTCCCCATTGGTTTCTGTATTGTGTAGCAGCTCTGAACGAACTTGGAGGAAGCATTCCTGTATTTGCCGGGTTGACAATCATTGGGGATGCATCGTATTGTGTTAAATGCGGATCCTGAGCCCAACTAATTGAACTGATAAATGTTACAAAAAATGCGAAACCGATTATATATATTGATCTTTTCATAGCTGTAATTTTTATCTGATTAATGTTACATCGTCTGAAATTGTATATGATTTTCCATCAAGCGTTTTTGCTTCAATGATGTAGACATATACTCCAGGTGGTTGATCCTTCCCTTTAAATGTTCCATCCCAGCCTTCCAATTCTGATTCAGTTCGGAATATTTCCTGACCCCATTTGTTAAACACGATGAAAGTAAGTGTTTCAAAAGGACCGCCCCGAACGTACAGTATGTCATTTTCATTATCATTGTTTGGTGTGAAAGCTAATGGAATAACAGGTCCATATACCTGATCTTCCTGTATTAAAATATTCTGTAATAAAGAATCTTTACATTGATATTGGTTGGCAACTATTTGTTTAACAAGGTATGTTCCCGCAAGATTGTAGATATGATCAGGTTCCTGAATAGAATCAGTATCTGTTTCATCTCCAAAATCCCAAGTCCAGTAATCTGTATTTTCTGATTCATCATTGAAGTGAATGATTTCACCCGCTACCATATCGTTCCCGTTGGTGTTGAAACCTGCTTCAGGCACTTTATGTACAGTTATCTGCTGGCTGATTGCTTCGTTACATCCTTGTGCTGAGCCGAGTGATAGGGTTACAGTATAATCGCCTTCATCATTATATGTATGAAATGGGTTTTGAAGGTTGCTGGTGTCTGAGTCTCCAAAATTCCAAGACCATGAGTTTATGATTCCACCTGCAAACAGACTGGTATCTGTAAATATAGTTTTTTGTCCCATACAGGTATTGCTGGCACTAAAACCAGCTATA
>PKSZ01000465.1 GCA_002869425.1 Marinilabiliales bacterium | reverse complement strand
TTAAAGGGATTATTGATCTCATAAAGATGAAAGCTTATGTATTTGAAGATGGTGTGAGGAGAGAGACTGAGATACCAGAAGAATATATGGAATCAGCAACGGAGTGGCGTACGAACCTTCTTGAGAAGTTAGCTGATTTTAGTGATGAGATTGCTGAATTGTTTTTGAGTGATGAGGAAATATCTGAGGAACTTATTGTTCGGTCTACACGGGAATGTATTCTCAGGCTGTTAATTACTCCGGTATATTGTGGTGCTGCATATCAGAATGTTGGTATTCAGCCATTGTTGGATGCTGTTGTTAATTTTATGCCAAATCCTATTGATAAAGGTAAGGCTGATGGTGTGGATTTGCAGGATCAGGAAGTTATTCATAGTCGGTATCCTTCAGTTAATGAACCTTTTGCAGGGTTGGCTTTTAAAATAATTAATGACCCATATGTTGGTCAGCAAACATTTATCAGGATCTATTCCGGTGTTTTAAATACAGGTGATACTGTATACAATGCAACAACCAGAAAGAAGGAACGGGTGAGCCGTATTATGAAAATTAAGGCAAAAGACAGAATTGAAATTAATTCTGCCGGTTCTGGAGATATTGTCGCTTTGGTTGGGTTGAAAAACACATGGACAGGGCATACATTATGCGATATAGAAAAACCATTGTTGCTGGAAACCGTAAGGGTTCCCGAGCCGGTAATTTCAGTTAAGGTTAATACAAAGAGTCGTAAAGATCTGGGAAAACTTCATTCAAGCCTACGAAAGGTTAGTCTGGAAGATCCTTCTTTTACAGTACGTACCATCGAAAGAACTGCTGAGACAGTAATTGCAGGGATGGGTGAATTGCACCTTGAAATTATCGTTGACAGGCTTTTAACAGAGTTTGGAGTAGAAACAGAGGTAAGCAAACCATCTGTTGAGTATAAGGAAACAATCACACAGGAAGTAACGCATGAATTAAAATATGTGAAGCAATCAGGAGGTAAGGGGCAGTATGCACATATGATTCTTCGCATTGAACCAAATGCATCTGGAAAATTTGAATTTGAAAGCAGGATAACCGGTGGTGCAATACCTTCAGAATATATACCTGCTATTCAAAAAGGAATCAAGGAAACATTGAATGATGGAGTTCTGGCAGATTTTCAGGTTGTTAATATTAAGGCGGTTCTCTTGGATGGAAGTTTTCATGATGTAGACAGTTCAGAAATGGCTTTTAAAATTTGTGCCAGCAAGTGTTTTAAAGAGTCATTCAGGAAGGCAAGCCCAATACTTCTTGAGCCGATTATGAAAGTGGATATTGCAACGCCGGATGAGTATATAGGTGATATCACAGGAGACTTTAACAGACGCAGGGGCCGTATTGAAGGAATTCGACGGTTTAGAAAAGGTTCGCAGAAAATTAATGGAGAAGCTCCATTGATGGAACTTTTTGGTTATGCAACGGCTGTTCGTACCTTATCATCAGGAAGAGCAAACTACTCTATGGAAATGCATAATTATCAGCCAATGCCGGCAAAACAGCAGGAAGAGGTGCTGAAAGAGGCGGCAGAACGGTTAAAAGATTAAGTGATTTTTGATAAAAAGTTATAGGAATGAACGAAAAACTAAGTTTGCTAAAACAGCTTATTATTTTGGCTCAGGCTGACAATAAAGTAAACAACCAGGAGTATAACTTTATATTGCGTATTGCTAAAATGTTGCTCGTTTCCCAAGAGGAACTGGATAGTTTATTTGAAAAACAGATAGAATATTCTCCTCCAAAAAGTGAATTTGAAAGGATAGTACAGTTTTATCGATTGGTTTTACTTGCAAATGTTGATTTGCATCTAGCCGATGAGGAGTTAGAAATGATGAGAAATGCAGGGCTTTATCTTGGTTTACATGCACAGGCAATGGAAGAGATATTCATCCGTATGAGGAAAAACGAAAAAGGTATAGTCCCTGAAGAAGAGCTAATCAATGTTTTTAAGACTTCTTACAATTAGAATTTTTGGTCTAATTGTTATTTCATCATTGATTTTTGCTCTCTGGCAGCACCTTCAACAAAGAATGAACAAAGAATAAATTTTGTAGTGTTCTTTAGTAGCTTGTCTTTTATTATTAGAATAGAAGTGGCATTATTTTTTTTCGCATAGCCATATTTTTCTGCTGAAGTTGGTCTTCCTTCCTTTTTGAACCACACAAAAATCCGTGACCTGAAGTCCTGAATTGTTAATGTGTTCAGAGATGTCTATGGTAGAAACAACAACCAATCTATTGGTGACTTTTGCTGTTGATTTTATAATGTGAAAAACCAAATTTTCATCTGCATGGCTAAATAAATTGTATGGAAGGTCAATAATGGCTGTATCATAACATTTTCTAATATCTTTAATATCAGAAACCAGCACACTTGCTTTGTAGTTGAAATGAGAAAGATTTTTTCGGGCCTGATGGCATAATTTCCAGTTGATGTCGCAACCCTCAATAGTATAGCCGGAAAAGCAGGCTTCCAGCATAATTGTTCCAACACCACAACAGGCATCAAGTAGTTGAGTATCTTTGTTTCCCTCTGCATCTATGTTAACAAGGGACTTGGCAATGGTAATGTTGATTGAGCTACTGTATGAGAACGGTTTTTGTTTGTGTTTGTGCCAATCAAAGTTGTTTTTGATAAGAATTCCAAAATACCAGCAATTATTGTAGAAACATATGGTATAAATAATGTTTGGTTTATAATAATCAGGATTGCCTTCAATACAATAACCAATATCTTTTAAGATCTTCAAACTTTCTCTATATCCGGTTGAGTCTCTTTCCAGGAATGTATATTCGGCCTTGAAGCCTTCATCGCAAATGTTTAGTTTTTTGATTTTATTGATTAAAACAGAGTATTGACTGTCGGAGGCAAGAACATCCAAACGTTTTTTTATGAAAGCACTGCATGAAGGGTTTATTATAATGTCAGAAAAAAGCAACTTGTTTTTTACTTCTTGATCAAATAAATGTTTTGATTCGAGTTTACATAAATCACTTTCGTTTACATCGTAATTATAAAAGTATATATATTTGGTTTTAATCATTTTGCTTTATTTGAGTAAAAGTATAAAAAGTATTTATCGTACTTGTAGTGAATCCATAAGAATTCTAATAATTGCAAAGTTATTAGAGTGTGTAATCCACAATCAGATTGTTTAAGGAAAGAGAGAAAGGTTTATTATTTTAGACTGATGTTGTTATTTTCCTCCAATGTCCAACTTATTACAGGTCACTCCAATCAAAATGTCATCAGAGATCATTATTTGAATAGAAAGGTATTAGCAACCAACATCACCCGACAAAATCTCAAACTGTTTTCTTTAGAATTGTTGCATGAAGAAATGAAAAAAGGGTTACAAATTGTAACCCCTTGATTTTCTTCGTGGGCCCAATGTCTGAATTATCGAACCTTTTGGATGAGGATATTAACAAAATAGATTCAGTGTAATTTCAATATTGAAAACGTGATATTTCAAAATTATGTTAATGTAATATCAAAATAGACGCTATGTAAATTCAAAATAATGCATATATTTGTGCTATGAGAATAAAAAGAAATATTTCAAATGCAATACTGGGTACATTAAGTAAATATCCAGTTATAGGATTAACAGGACCAAGGCAATCAGGAAAAACAACCTTACTAAAAACTCTTTTACAAGATTACTCATACGTAAGTCTTGAGAACCCTGATAATAGAGATTTTGCCTTAAGTGATCCGAATGGTTTTCTAAAAAGATATTCTACAAAAGTGATAATTGATGAAGCACAAAGAGCTCCAGCCTTGTTTTCGTATATTCAGTCGATTGTGGATGACTCTGGAATAATGGGGCAGTTTATACTCTCAGGATCTCAAAATTTTCATCTGATGCAGGAAATTACACAAAGTCTGGCTGGCAGGGTAGCGATTTTTAAGTTATTCCCATTTGATTTTCAAGAAATGCAGGAAAGTAATATACTCAACGAAGACTATATTGTTAATCTCATAAATGGATTTTATCCTGCTTTATATGACAGAGGGATAAAACCACAATCCTATTATTCAAATTATTTTCAGACATATCTTCAAAGAGATGTAAGCGAACTTATCGAGGTCAAAAATCAGAGTGTTTTTAAAAAATTTCTAAGAATTATTGCAACAAGAGCAGGGCAAATACTTAATATGAATTCTATTGCCAATGAATGTGGTATTTCTCAACCTACAGTAAAATCATGGCTTTCTGCCCTTGAGAGTAGTTATATAATCTTTACCTTATCTCCATACTATGAAAATTTTGGTAAAAGACTTATTAAATCACCAAAGCTCTATTTTTATGATACTGGTCTTTTATGTTACTTATTAAGAATAAAGGAGGCTCAGGAAATATACAATCAACCTATAAAGGGAAGTTTATTTGAAAACATGATTATTGCGGAGCATGCAAAACGAATATATCACATGGGAGAAGAGGATGATTATTGGTTTTGGCGTGATTCAAATGGTAATGAGATTGATTTGCTATATTACAAATCAGGGATGCTCTATGTTACTGAAATTAAAGCCAATCAAACTGTAATGTCGAATCAATTTAAAGGGTTGGAATACTTTGAAAGAAACGCAAAAGGCAAAAAACTTATCAAGCAGCTTGTATACGCAGGTGAAGAAAACCAAGATAGAAATATTGGTAAAGTAATCTCCTGGAAAGATTTTGGAAAATAAAAAAACCAACGTGTAATACGCTGGTTTTTTTGTTGTGGTCCCTCTTGGGCTCACTTCGACTCAGAAATCTACAAGATTTCCTCGCTCAGTACAGGCTTCCTTGTCTGCATAAGTAACACGAAGGTAGGTCGCCCAGGCCCCTAAAAACAAAAAAAGAGTGCATCGCTCTCGCTCTCACACTCTTTCCTGTTTTTGTGGACTTAAGGTCTGAATTATCGAACTTTTTATTAAAAGATATAACTAACTTAATGGAATAAATTGGAATTGGATTCCAAATAATTCCATATATTTGTGTAATGATATTAAGAGATGCAAGAGAAAAGTTAATTGATTTAGCTTCAAAATTCAAATGCGTGGCTGTTATCGGGCCGCGTCAATCAGGAAAGACCACATTAGTAAAACGAGCTTTTAAAGAAAAAGCTTACGTTTCACTTGAAAACCCTGATAGTAGGCAATTTGCAATTGAAGATTCCAGAGGGTTCATACAAACATACCCTGATGGTGCTATTATTGATGAAATTCAACATGTGCCAAAATTGTTTTCATACTTACAAGAAATATTAGATAACTCAATAGATAAGGGAAAGTTCATTTTAACTGGGTCTAATAACTTCCTAATGCAGGAGAATATTTCTCAAACTTTGGCAGGTAGAGTGGCTTATCTTAGCCTGCCTCCGTTTTCAATTAAAGAATTGTTAGAAAATAATCAACTACCTGAAGATGATAATCAAATCCTTTTGAAAGGTTTTTATCCTCCGGTTTATGATCAGCAAATACCACCTGATGAATGGTGTTTAAATTATATTAGAACATATATTGAAAGGGATGTTCGACAAATTAAAAACATTACAGATTTATTAGTTTTTGAGCGTTTCTTAAGGTTGTTGGCTGGTAGAACAGGGCAAGAATTTAATGCGAGCTCTTTGGCAGTCGAGGTGGGAGTTGATGTTAAAACCATTCAGTCATGGGTTGGTGTTTTAGAAAGTAGCTTTATAATTTATCTACTTAAACCTCATTATAAAAATTTTAATAAAACAATTGTAAAGAGACCAAAAATATACTTTTATGACACAGCAATAGCATGTTCCTTGTTAGGTATTAAAACTATTGAACATATTGTATCTCATCCATTAAGAGGTGCTTTATTTGAAACAATGGTTATTACTGAATTTGTCAAGTTCAGAATGAATAAAGCGATGCCTGTAAATCTTTACTATTGGAGAGATAAAACTGGTCATGAGATAGATTTAATTATTGATACTGGTGGACAACTTTTACCTATTGAAATTAAATCAGGAAAAACTATTAGCTCTGAATTTTTTAAGAATTTGAAATACTGGAAAAAATTAAGTGGTATTGAATCATCAGTCTTATTATATAGCGGAAGTCAAAAACAAAAAAGAAGCGACGGAATGGTAGTCAAAAATTGGAAAGAACTTAGTGCTTGTGGTCCCAAGGTCTGAATTATCGAACTTTTTGTTGAGCGATATAGAAAATATGTTGGAATAATATGGAATCCGATTCCAAATAATTCCATATATTTGTTTTATGATATTACGTGAATCCAGAAGTAAGCTATTAGATTTAGCAGGAAAGTTTAAATGTGTTGCAGTAATTGGTCCCAGGCAATCGGGTAATACTACTTTAGTAAAAAGGGCTTTTGTCGAAAAAGAATATGTCTCACTAGAAAATCCTGATAATAGGCAATTCGCAATTGATGACCCCAGAGGGTTTTTGCAGTCATACCCTAACGGTGCAATAATAGATGAAATTCAACGAGTCCCACAATTGTTTTCATATTTGCAAGAAATTTTAGATAATTCGGAAGAGAAAGGCAAGTTTATACTAACGGGGTCAAATAATTTCTTAATGCAAGAAAATATTTCACAAACCCTTGCAGGAAGAGTAGCATACCTGAGTTTACTTCCTTTTACAATCAACGAATTAATAAACAACAATCAACTACCTGGGGATGACAATAAGATTCTTCTGAAAGGATTCTATCCACCAATATATGATCAGCAAATTCCTGCTGATGAATGGTGTGCTAATTATATTAGAACATATATCGAAAGAGACGTTAGGCAAATTAAAAACATTACAGATTTGCTTGTCTTTGAACGTTTTCTTAAACTACTTGCAGGTAGAAGCGGACAAGAATTCAATGCTAGTTCTTTAGCTGTAGAAGCTGGAGTTGATGTCAAGACGGTTCAATCCTGGGTTGGTGTTTTAGAAAGTAGTTTTATCATCTATCTTTTAAAACCACATCATAAGAATTTCAATAAAACAATTGTAAAGCGCCCTAAAGTATACTTTTATGATACAGCAATTGTCTGTTCTTTACTTGGAATTAAGTCTATTGAGCATATTATTTCACATCCTTTAAGAGGTGCACTTTTCGAAACAATGGTTGTTACTGAATTTGTAAAATTCAGGATGAACAAGGCTATTCCTATAAATCTTTTTTATTGGAGAGATAAGACAGGGCATGAAATAGATCTCATAATTGACGATGCAGGAAAGCTACTTCCGATTGAAATAAAATCAGGAAAAACAATCAATTCAGAATTTTTCAAGAATCTGAAATACTGGAAAAGACTTAGTGGTGTAAATAACTCTATTTTGCTTTATGGTGGTACTCAAAAGCAAGAAAGAAGTGATGGAATTGTTGTCCAGAACTGGAAGAACTTAGACGCTTTAAATGACAAAACCAACGCCTAATGCGTTGGTTTTGAGATCTGTGGTCCCTCATGGGCTCGAACCATGGACCCCCTGATTATGAGTCAGGTGCTCTAACCAGCTGAGCTATGGGCCCTCAAAGAACATGGAATTAAAAATGTTTTAACTCTAGTCCCTTGAATTTGGGAGTGCAATATTAGATATTTGCGCACTAATTTTCAAACAAAATTTCAAGTATGTTCAACTGATTATCCTGCTCAGAAACATTGGCTTGCTTCAGCAACATAACCTCATTGACCATGGCCCTGTATTTATTCCTGTATAGCGGTATGGTTATGCCCACTCTTGGAAAAACGAATGCATCGGTCCCTCTTAGTCCATTATCTCCTTTCCCTATAAAGGTGTAGTCAAAACCCACCATGAAATCAGGTTTTCCTTGCTTTTCTGCAAGCTCTTTTCGGAAATTCAGAACGTCCTCCTGCAAAGTGATCGCTTTAAATTTATGATTGGACATTGAAATGGAATCCATAAT
>PKSZ01000349.1 GCA_002869425.1 Marinilabiliales bacterium | reverse complement strand
CAAGTATTGAAAATGGAGTAAGTCCATATACATACAACTGGGATAACGGATCTACAGGTAATAGCATTTCTGAACTTACTGCAGGTAATTACAACTTAACTGTAACAGATGCTAACAATTGCACCCACATAGAAACTATTACTGTAATAGCAGGTACTGGAATTGGAAGCATTGATCTTTCGGAGGTTTCAATATATCCAAATCCAACCAATGGTATTGTTAAAGTTGAAATTGGAGATCTAGATGTTGATAAAATAGAACTGGTTAATATTTTAGGTGAAAACCTTGAAATTCAAGATGTAACAGACAGTACAACAGTATTAAATCTTGAAAATTATGAGTCAGGCATTTATTTCATCAAATTAATAACAGAAAAAGGTGAATTTGCCTACAAAATCACCTTAGAGTAATTGATAAAATACTATGAAAATAAGAAAGGCTGAATTTACGTTCAGCCTTTCTTATTATTGTTATAATTCCAGAACAATAATTACAATACAGGACCAGCAGCAACCAATGCTTTCCCTTCTTCATTGTCAGTATACTGTTCAAAGTTTTCAATAAATTTTGAAGCCAAATCTTTCGCCTTAACTTCCCACTCCTTAGGATCAGAGTAGGTATCTCTTGGGTCCAAAATATTTGTATCCACACCTTCAAGTATTGTTGGAACTTCAAGATTAAATACAGGAATATGTTTGGTTGGAGCTTCATCTATCGAACCATCTAAAATAGCATCAATAATTCTTCGTGTTGCTTTAATTGATATTCGTTTACCAGTTCCATTCCAACCTGTATTTACTAAATAAGCTTTTGCACCTACTGTCTCCATTTTCCTTACCAGTTCCTGACCATATTTTGTAGGATGCAAAGTTAAAAATGCAGCTCCAAAACAAGCAGAAAAAGTAGGTTGAGGAGTCGTTACACCAACCTCTGTACCTGCTAATTTAGCCGTAAATCCTGAAAGAAAATGATATTTTGTCTGGTCTGAAGTTAACTTAGCAACTGGAGGCATTACTCCAAAAGCATCAGCAGTTAGGAAAATGACTTTGCTGGCATGACCCGCTTTTGAAACAGGCTTAACTATATTATCAATATGATATATAGGATATGAAACCCTTGTATTTTGAGTTACGGAACCATCACTAAAATCTATCTTTCCATTTTCATCCAAGCTTACATTTTCAAGAAGTGCATCTTTACGAATAGCTTTATAAATATCTGGCTCACTTTCCGGATCCAGGTTTATGGTTTTGGCATAACATCCACCCTCAAAATTAAAAATACCATCGTCGTCCCAACCATGCTCATCATCTCCAATCAACTCTCTTTTTGGATCTGTAGAAAGCGTTGTTTTACCTGTGCCAGATAATCCAAAGAAAATAGCAACATCTTCGTCTTTCCCTTTATTAGCGCTACAATGCATTGCGGCAATTCCTTTAAGGGGAAGATAATAATTCATCATTGAAAAAATTCCTTTTTTCATTTCGCCACCATACCATGAACCACCAACAACTGAAATTCCTTCCTTTAGATTGAAAGCTACAAAGTTTTCAGAATTGAATGGTACCCCATCCACTCTTTTCATGCTTTTCCAATCTGGATTGTTGGTCTTTGCTGCGTTCAGCATAACAAAGTCAGGCTTAAAATTCTTCAACTCTTCTTCATTTGGCCTAATGAACATATTTTTAACAAAATGAGCCTGCCATGCTACTTCCATAATGAAACGAACATTCAACCTTGAATCTTCATTTGCGCCACAAAACGCATCAACAACATAAAGTTTTTTGCATGAAAGCTGCTTTGATCCCAATTTATATAAATGGCTCCATGTATCCTGATCAATTGGCTTATTATCAGATGACTTAGCCTGTTCTGCCCACCAAACTGTATTTTTAGATACATCATCCAGAACCACATATTTATCCTTTGGAGAACGTCCTGTAAAAACACCTGTCATTACATTGACAGCACCCAATTCAGAAAGCTGTCCTTTTTCATATCCTTCAAGGTTAGAGCTTAACTCTTCATTATACAAATAATCATAATCGGGGTTGTGTACAATTTCTACAACATCTGTAATTCCGTACTGTGCTAGATCTTCTTTTTTCAAATAACCCATGGTAATTGCTTTTAAATAATATTCTGGTATTCAGTTAATGAAATAACCAATTAAAATTTATTAAATTTTCAAGCAATGAAATTACGCAAAAAAAAATAGCCACCCAAGGGGTGGCTATTCAATATTTCATAAAGCATATTATGCCATATTCTCTTTTATGTTTGCCTGTGCAGCTGCAAGTCTTGCAATTGGCACCCTATATGGAGAACAGCTAACATAATTCATACCTACTCCATTGCAGAATTCTACTGAACTTGGTTCACCACCATGTTCTCCGCAAATTCCTACTTTCAGATCTGGTCTTGTTGAGCGACCTCTTGATGTTCCTATTTCAACCAATTGACCAATACCTTCCTGATCAAGAACCTCAAAAGGATCATTCTTTAATATACCTTTATTAATATAAATAGGTAAGAATTTACCTGCATCATCTCTTGAATAACCAAATCCCATTTGAGTAAGGTCATTGGTACCAAATGAGAAGAACTCAGCATGTTCAGCAACCTGATCTGCAGTTAAAGCAGCTCTAGGAATTTCAATCATTGTTCCAACCAGATATTCAATTGTATCATTTCTTTCTTCGAATACCTTTTTCGCTGTTGCACGTACAATTTCTTCCTGAAGTTTAAACTCTTTAGCTGTTCCAATCAATGGAATCATAATTTCCGGTATAGCTTTAATACCTTTTGCCTTAAGATTCAATGCAGCTTCAATAATTGCTCTTGCCTGCATTTCAGTAATTTCAGGATATGTATTTCCCAAGCGGCATCCACGATGGCCTAACATTGGATTAAACTCATGAAGATCATCAACAAGTTTTTTAACATCATCTACAGAAATTCCCATCTGATCAGCCATTTCCTTCTGATTTTCTTCCTCGTGAGGAACAAATTCATGAAGCGGTGGATCAAGCAGACGAACAGTTACAGGAAGATCATGCATTGCTTCAAATATACCTTCAAAGTCTTCACGCTGAATTGGCAACAACTTATCCAATGCTTTTCTTCTACCAGCCTCATCTGTAGCAAGAATCATCTCACGTACAGCAATAATCCTGTCTCCCTCAAAAAACATATGCTCTGTACGACAAAGACCAATACCTTTTGCTCCAAAGTCTCTTGCTACCCTTGAATCTTTTGGTGTATCTGCGTTTGTTCTTACATGCATTCTTGAATGCTTATCAGCAATTTCCATTAGCTCACCAAAATCTCCACTTAATTCAGGAAGAATTGTTGGAATTTTTCCATCCAGCACCTGACCCGTTGAACCATTCAATGAAATCCAGTCACCTTCTTTATATACGTGACCTTCCACTGACATTGTTTTGGCTTTATAATCTATTTTTATTCCTCCTGCACCAGAAACGCAACATTTACCCATACCACGAGCAACAACAGCAGCGTGTGAGGTCATTCCGCCCCTTGCAGTCAATATACCTTTTGCAACATCCATACCCTTCAGGTCTTCCGGAGAAGTTTCTACCCTTACAAGGATTACCTGCTTACCATCATTTGTCCAATCTTCAGCATCATCAGCATGAAAAACAATTTGTCCTGTTGCGGCACCTGGAGAAGCTGGTAAACCTTTAGCCAATACGTTTGCTTTCTTCAGTTCATCAAGATCAAAAACAGGGTGAAGCAGTTCATCCAATCTATGAGGCTCAACGCGCAAAACGGCAGTTTTTTCATCAATTATACCTTCACGAAGCATATCTACGGCTATTTTCACCATTGCAGCACCCGTTCTCTTTCCGTTACGAGTCTGAAGCAACCACAATTTACCTTCCTGAACAGTAAACTCAAGGTCTTGCATATCTTTGTAATGCTCTTCAAGGTTTTTCTGAACATTAAACAGTTCTTTATAAAGTTCGGGCATACTTTCTTCCAAAGATGGGAATTTGGATGCTCTTTCTTCTTCAGAAACCTGAGCCAATTTAGCCCATTCAAGAGATCCATATTTAGTAATCTGTTGCGGTGTACGAATACCAGCAACAACATCTTCACCTTGAGCATTAATTAAATATTCGCCATTGAAAACATTTTCTCCGGTTGCTGCATCTCTTGTAAAAGCAACTCCTGTTGCAGATGAGTTGCCCATATTGCCATAAACCATTGCCTGTACGTTTACAGCTGTGCCCCACTCCTCAGGTATTTGATTCATTTTACGGTAATAAATCGCACGTTCAGTATTCCAGCTATCAAAAACAGCGATTATCGCTCCCCATAACTGCTCCCATGGATCAGTTGGAAATTCTTTTCCTGTTGAATCTTTCACTGCTTGCTTAAACTGCATTGCAATGCTTTTTAAATCTTCAGTAGAAAGTTCAGTATCATTTTCAACTCCCCTTTCTTCTTTTACACGCTCAATAATTTCCTCAAATGGATCAACATCTTCTTTAGTTACAGCTTTTACGTTCATAACTACATCACCATACATCTGAATAAATCTTCTGTATGAATCCCATGCAAAACGATCGTTTCCTGTTTTTCTAATCAAACCTTCAACAGCATCTTCATTCAATCCAAGATTCAAAACTGTATCCATCATTCCTGGCATAGATACACGAGCACCTGAACGAACAGAAACCAAACACGGATTTTCTTTATCGCCAAACTTTGCTCCCATTATCTCTTCAATGTGATGTACACCATTTTCAACTTCTGATTTGAGAACCTCGATTGCCTTTTCTTGTCCCAATGAATTATATTCTGTACACACTTCTGTTGTAATAGTAAAGCCCGGAGGTACCGGAACTCCGATAAGGTTCATTTCTGCAAGGTTGGCTCCCTTTCCCCCCAGAAGATTTTTCATATCAGCTTTACCTTCTGCCTTTTTGTTTCCAAAAGTGTAGACTCTTTTAACGTTTGTCATTTTGATAGCTTTTATAGTTAAATAATAAATTAATTACGCAAATAAAACTTCCTTCGCTAGTTAAATATACCGCTAATTTGAGTAAAATCAAAAACTAAAATACCAATAATTTATACTTGTTTGGCATAAGTTTAAAACTGGATAATAAGTTCCTAAATGAAAGATAGATACAAATACGATGCTAATTCTTGTAATTTGGAAACATCCTAACAAGTTAGCAAAATTCAATCAAGTCGATAAAATCTGAATCAAATTACTTCTGTAAATTTGATGCTTTTCCTCAAACTGAATAAATCCATCTTTGAGATTTGTGGTTATATAAAATTCTGTCTGGAGTTTTTCGGAATTTGAAGGATCATAACTCAATTGAATTTTCAGAGATTCCGTTTCTGGCTGGAACTTATCTGCAGATAATGCAAATGCATAAAAAGCACTCTCTTTTTTCATCTTTATCGCTTTCACGTCTTGCTTATACAGCTCTGCAAGTGTAGATAAGAATAAGTTGCTTTCTTTTCCTGTACTTCTTATGAAAGCCATATTTGCTTTCATTTTGGATGGATCAATATTATTATCTACAATTCCGGGTGGAATGGCTTTATTTAATTCAATTTCAAAGCCTACTTTTTGCTTGTTAAACAAACCTGCAACTGTTATTATATAAGATTTGTCTGTTTGTTCCATTGATTCGATTTCAAACTGCAAATCTGCAAAATAGTCATCTGAAGCGATTAATATATTTCTCATAAAAACACAAAAAAAGAGGCTGGCAAAAACCAGCCTCATCATAATAATAAAAACAATCTACTTGTCTTCTGACAATTTTTTATAGAAGTTATAACGCCACTTCGCATCCTTCTCTGCTACAACAAACAACTCTTTTGCTGCCTCAGGGAATGATTTAATCAACGAAGAATAACGCACTTCACCTTTAAGGAAATCCTGGAACATATTCCAATCCGGTTCTTTTGAATCAAGAATAAATGGATTCTTTCCTTCCGCTTCCAATAAAGGATTGTAGCGATAATTATGCCAGTATCCAGCTTCAACAGCAAGCTTTTCTTCTGCTTGTGTTTTACCCATTCCGGACTTAATTCCATGCGCAATACATGGAGCATATGCTATAATCAATGAAGGACCTGGATAAGCCTCGGCCTCCTTGATTGCTTTAAAATACTGTGCCTGACTGGCTCCCATTGCTACCTGTGCAACATAAACATAACCGTAAGTCATTGCCATTGCTCCCAGGTCTTTCTTTCTTGTTCTCATACCTGCAGCTGCAAATTTTGCTACAGACTCAACTGGAGTAGCTTTAGAAGCCTGACCTCCGGTATTGGAATATACCTCGGTATCCATTACCAATACATTTACATCTTCGCCACTGGCAAGAACGTGGTCAAGACCTCCGTAACCGATATCATATGCCCAGCCGTCTCCACCAAAGATCCAAACTGATTTCTTTGAAAAATACTGCTCAAGAGCAAGAAGCTCTTTTGCTATCGGATCTGATTCCTTTTTCAGGTTAGCAATAACTTTTCCTGAAACTTCATCTGTTTTTTCAGCATCTTCTCTATACTGAATCCACTCCTTAAATGCAGTCTTTGTTTCAGTAGAAAGAGAAGAATTTTCAGCTTTCTCCATTCTATCCTGAATTCTGTCACGCATTTTATTCACGGCCAACGCCATTCCAAAACCATATTCAGCATTATCTTCAAATAATGAATTTGCCCATGCTGGACCTTTTCCTGAATTGTAGTTTTTACAATACGGTGTTGCCGGTGCTGAACCTCCATAGATTGAAGAACAACCTGTTGCATTAGCAATCAGCATTCTTTCACCAAAAAGCTGTGTAATAGCCTTAATATAAGGAGTTTCACCACAACCAGCACAAGCTCCTGAGAACTCAAATAAAGGTTGAGCAAACTGGCTGTTTTTTACAGTTTTTGACTTCTCTAGAATAGTATCTTTATAACCAACTTTGTAGTTCATATACTCCCAACGTTCTACTTCGGCTTCCTGAGTACCTAGTGGTTTCATCTCCAAAGCTTTTGTTTTTGAAGGACATACATCAACACAGTTTCCACAACCGGTACAGTCTAATACACTAACCTGCATTCTGAACTTATATTCTTTTGTACCTCCAATACCTTTGAGCAATGCAGTTCCATCAGGTGCAGCAGCAGCCTCTTCTTCTGATAACAAGAATGGACGAATTGCAGCATGAGGACAAACATAAGAACACTGGTTACACTGGATACAGTTATCAGCAATCCATTCCGGTACATTAATTGCGACACCTCTTTTCTCGAACTCAGTTGTACCCGCTGGGAAAGTACCATCAGCACGATCAACAAATGCACTAACAGGAAGATCATCACCTTTAAGTGCGTTGATTGGCTCCATTATATTCTTAACAAAATCAGGTCTTTCTTTTGTGTTCTCAACAGGCTTAACTTCAATAGCTGACCATTCTGAAGGTATCTCTATTTTTTCAACATCACCACCACGATCTACAGCTGCGTAATTCATGTTTACGATATTTTCTCCTTTAGCACCATATGATTTAACAATTGCAGCTTTCATTTCTTTTACTGATAAATCATAAGGAATTACATTGGCAACCTTAAAGAAAGCAGACTGCATAATTGTATTGGTTCTTCCTCCAAGTCCTATTTCTTCTGCAATTTTTGTTGCATTGATGATGTAAAATTTAATATTTTTTTCTGCCATCACCTTTTAGTATGAATCAGGTAGCTGCTTTTTGGTTTCTTCTTCATCCCAAATGCTGTTCAACAAGAATACACCACCTTTTTTAATTCCTTTCAGCATATCGTACTTCTGCAAATATGCAGGAACATGACAAGCCACAAAATCTGGAGTATTTACCAAATATGGAGAACGAATTGGGCTATCACCAAAACGAAGGTGTGATGTTGTTATTCCACCAGATTTTTTTGAAT
>PKSZ01000504.1 GCA_002869425.1 Marinilabiliales bacterium | reverse complement strand
GTGGAGAGGTAATTATTCTTTCATCTTTGTAAAGACCAGCTTCTTTTGTTTCAAGTAGTTCTTTTTGAAGACGTTTTTGTAAGTTTTCGTACATGTTTTTTCAGTTTAGAAATTATACTTTATTTACATTACTTTCAGGTAACCAAAAATAGAATTTAAATAGCATACCGCGTATTTTTTTTTAATGCTGTGCAGTATGTTATAAACAAAGTTCCATATGTTTTTTACTTAATTTCAACAATTCAGTGCATGAATTATTTATAAATGTACTAATTGTCAGAAAAATAGATGTTTATTGAGTTTTGATTCAAAATTCTTATGGCTTAAATTTAGGTTGGAAAATATCAAAAAAAATGTTGTAGAATAAGTTTTAAAAGTTCACAGATGCAGCTAAAAAAATTACTTTTGATGTAGATCTAAAATAAAAAACTGAAAAAAATGAAAAATATTCTTGTTGTTGGTGCTGTTGGTCAGATTGGATCTGAACTAACCCTTGAGCTTCGTAAAGTATATGGTAATGATAATGTAGTAGCTACCGGACGTAAAACAAAACCCTCTGAGAAATTGTTAAACAGTGGTCATTTCGAATATTTCGATGTTACCAATCGTGACGATTTATACTCAGTATGTAAGAAATATAATATCGATGCTATTGTGAACATGGCAGCCATCCTTTCAGGAGTGGGTGAACAAAATCCTATGTTGGCATGGAATGTTAATATGGAAGGTTTGATTAATACTCTGGAAGTTGCTCGTGAAATGAAAATGAAGCAGGTAATGATTCCTAGTTCAATCGCTGTATTTGGTCCTGGTACTCCACTTGATTGCGCACCACAGGAAACTGTTTTGAAGCCAACAACAATGTACGGAATAACAAAAGTTTCCGGAGAACTTATGGCTGACTATTACGTGAATAAATATGGTTTGGATGTTAGGGGTTTACGTTACCCAGGTATTATTAGTCATGAGACATTACCAGGCGGTGGAACTACAGACTATGCAGTGGCAATTTATTTTGAAGCAGTAAAAAATAAGAAATATACTTGTTTTGTAAAAGAAGATACAAGACTTCCAATGATGTATATGCCAGACTGTTTGAAGGCAACCATCGATTTGATGCAGGCAGATTTTTCAAAACTGAAACATCACTCAGATTTTAACGTTGGAGCAATGAGCTTTAGTGTTACAGAAATGGCAGAATCAATCAGAAAATTTATTCCTGATTTTGAAATTAGCTATGAACCAGATTTCCGTCAGGCAATTGCAGACAGCTGGCCAGATTCAGTTGATGATGCAGCAGCTCGTGAAGAGTGGGGATGGAAACCAGCTTATAATCTGGATGCAATGACTGAAGATATGCTAAAAGCAATTCAGGAAAAACATGATAAAGGATTAATTTAACTTTTAGTTAATGGCGCATAAAGCAGGTGCAATAATGTACCTGCTTTTTTTGTATCCTTTATGCCCGATTTTTCGTATAAAATCGAGATAACCCTGTTGATTCCGTTTTATGCTATTACATTCCTATAGAAGAAATCTGGTTCTGTGTTTTTTGGTGTTTTTCGTTACGCTTATATCAGCACAAGAAAGATTAACAGGCCTTCCTTTCATTGAGAATTACGAAGATGAGCTTGTTGATGATTTGGTAGCTCCGGGATCAGTTCAGGGACCAAATGGTTATATGTTTTTTTCCAGCTCTAATGGTGTATTAAAATTTAATGGTAACACTTGGGAGTATGCAAGAGGTACAGATACAATCGGAGTGACAGGTATTTGTAACTATAACAATAAGGCTATTTACGTAGCAGCAAAAAAGGGTTTTGGTGTATTGAAATCTGATAGTCTGGGATGTTTGCAGTACAAATCATTGAACCATATATTTCAGGATACATTACCTATAGAAAACATAGTTTCAATTGCAGCAATAGATACTGCCGTAATATTTGTAACACAAAAAGAACTGTTTTTTTATTATCCTGAAGATGTAATTCTTCGAAAACTCAGTTACCCCAATACACGATTTAAAGGGCTGAAAACCTCAAATAATCGAATTTTCCTGGAAATGAATGATCTGTTGGTTGAAATGAAATCCGATACGTTTGATGTGCTTGGAGAAGTAAAAAATAGTACTTTGTTTTCAATACATACAGATGCCAATAACCGGGAAGTGTTTGTATTTTACCCATTTAGTATGCACCAGTATGCAGATGGTAAATTGCAAAAGTGGAATGATCGTATTGAAGAAAAAATTGGAAATGATGTAGTTCTTTCTACACTAAGGCTTAAAAATGATCATTATCTCTTCAGTACGTATTCAAGAGGTATTCTTGAATTTGATAAAAACGGTGACTTTCTCAGAAAAATTTCCACAAATGAAGGCCTGGGAAGCAGTATAGTTGTTCGTATTTTTGAGGATAAGGGTGGCAGTGTATGGGCAAATTTAGCACCTGGTGTATGCAGAATTGAAATTCAATCACCTTTTCAGTATTATGATGACAGATCCGGAACAAACAATTCAACATTTAATTGGTATCGTCGGTATAATGATGTTGATTATTTTGGTTTGTTTGATGGAGTTTATGAAAGAAAAGAAGGAAGATTATATAAAATTGACAAGTTAGAAGATTTATACACAAGTCCTTTTGTTTTTGGGTATTCATTTCTGATGAATTCAAATGGTGGAATGATTCAGTACTTTCCAGAGTCAAATGAGCTGAAACGAATTTCAAAACTGCAAGCCGCAACAATAATACCTGTGAGCAAGGATACGCTTATTATCCATTCTTATAATAAGTTTTACAGAGCGTATTTTAATAAAGGGAAGTTTGAGACTGAGTTTATTTCTGCATTATCGGACTCCATTAAGAATTATGAGCTTTTCAATAATGGTTCATTAATAGCATTTAGAAATGGGAAGGAAATTTACCGGTATTATTTGTCGAAAAACTATTTAGATATTGATTCATTAATTTCTTTCAAGCTTCCTGTTGAGGAAGGAATTGAATCTAAAGCAAGCGTAATAGCTTTAAATAACAGTATCAAAGTAAGCTCAATAGAAGGTTTCTATGAACAAAAATCATATGATGGTTCTTTTCAAAAAAATGAATTATTGTCAGAATATTGTAGCTTGTTTGAGCGTTTTGTGAAGATAAGAGAATACGATAGTATCTATTATTTATTTGACAATAAAAAAATTATAGCTGTTTCTGACAAAAGTGGTAAAGATTCAGTAATTCAAAATAGGTTCAGAAAAATCAATGATCAACTTATGGATGCTACTCATTATTACGGGCTGGATACCATTCTCATATCCTCAAAAGATGGTTTTATTGTTTATAATCCCGGTGCAGTGGGTGGCGAACAGTATGGCTTTAACTGTTATATTGATAAAGTAAGCATTTCATCAAAAAACCTTGATTCTGTAATTTTTGCAGGAGCAAGAACGGGTTCAATGGGTTCCTATATTGCTGAGCAGGTGATTTTACCTGTAATTGATTATGATCATAATTCTCTGAAATTTTATTTTACTTCCAATTTCTATGAAAACAGGGAAAGCATTGAATTTTCATCATATTTAGAAAATTACGACGCTGATTGGTCAGCATGGTCTGGAGTTGGTTTTAGAGAATACACGAACTTTCCTGAAGGGGATTATATTTTGAAAGTGCGATCACGAAATATTTATCATACCATCAGCTCAGTGGATAGCTATCATTTTACAATATTGCCACCGTGGTACAGAACGCTTTGGGCCTACATTCTGTATCTTATTACTGCTGGGATCTTTGTTTTCATTATTGTAAAGTTAAATACCCGCAGACTGGAGAAGCAGAAAAAGGCACTGGAGAAAATTGGTAAGCAAAGAACAGCAGAAGTTGTAAAGCAAAAAGAGGAAATCCAGGAGCAGGCCAATGAGCTGGAATATAAAAATGTGGAACTTCAGCAGCAGAAAGAGGAAATTTTAGCACAAACAGAACAACTGGAACTTGCAAATACTGAACTCGAAAAATTGTCAATAGTTGCGCAGGAAACAGACAATTCAGTTATAATTACAGATGAAAACGGAATTATTGAGTGGGCAAACGCTGGTTTTACAAAGTTATATGGGTATTCGATTGAGGAGTTTAAAATGAAATACGGCGAAAACTTAATTGCGGTGAGTAATTTTGAAAGTTTTCACAGCATTTTCATTGAATGTATCGATAAGAAAGAGTCGATTACGTACGAAAGCCAGATGCATACCAAAGATGATGCAATGATCTGGACACAAACAACACTTACGCCCATTTTTGATATCGATGGAAACCTTAAAAAACTTATTGCTGTTGATTCTGATATTACCAAAGTGAAACATGTTCAGGAAGAAATAACCAATAGTATTAATTATGCCCGGGTTATTCAGGATGCTATACTTCCTTCTGATAAGTTTATACGTGAAGTATTTCCAGAAAGCTTTGTGTTCTATAAACCAAAAGATATTGTGTCGGGTGATTTCTACTGGCTTTCCAGGAAGGAAAATAAGATTTATATTGCTGTTGCCGATTGTACAGGTCACGGAGTGCCGGGTGCATTTATGAGTATGATTGGAAATACTTTACTGAATGATATTGTAACAAAGGATGAGGCCATGAGTCCGGCTTTGGTTCTGGAAAAATTAAATAAGGGTGTAGAATATGCTCTAAACAGAAATGTAGAAGATGTATTTGAACGAAAGCAGGATGGTATGGATATTACTGTGTGTTGTATTGATCAGATGGAGAAAAAGTTAAAAATTGCCTGTGCCAATCATTTTTTCTATGTGAAAACGGATAAAGGATTAGAAAAGCACTCAGGAGATATTTATTCCGTTGGAGGAATGTTTGGAAATCGTGATATTTCATTTAGCGATATGGAGTTCGATTTGGATCAGGTACATAGTATTTATATGTTCTCAGATGGCTATATTGATCAGTTTGGTGGATTAGCCGGCGAAAAATTTATGACAGCCAGGTTTGAAAGTTTGCTTCAGGCAAATATGCATTTGAATATGGATCAGCAACTGAAGGAAATAGAGCGTTCATTTGTGCAGTGGAAAGGTGAGGAAAAACAGTTGGATGATGTGTTACTTGTTGGTATTCAGCTTAATAAATAATATAACATGAATAAGAATTTACACTTTTTAGTCTTATTGGTAATTACAGGTATATTGCTTTCAGCATGCAGTACAAAATTAGCAGTTGTTAAACGGAAGTATACAAAGGGATACCATGTTGAATGGATCGATTCTAAAGTGAAGAAAGAAGAGTTTGAGAAGCCGGTTGAGAAGCGATCTGAAATTCATTTGAAACAGGAAGAAATGGCTGTTGAGGAGCATCCTGAGGTGACTGAAAATGTATTGGCAGGTGGGTCTGATTTCGAGTTTCTGGAAGCAAAAAGTAGTAACTCAGAGGATCTGCTGGCAGAAACAGATTCTTATCTCTCAGAGCGATCAACTTTTGGTAGTTTGGAAAGTAGTGTAATGTTTAAGACTGCCTCTTTCTTTGCCGATAAAATAATTGATGTATTTGCTAAACCATCAAGATCAAATCAGGGAGGACAAAGCGAGGCCTGGGGTGTAATTTCTCTCTGTTGTGGAATATTAACACTATTGGTGATGCTTTCCATGATAACCTTAAATCCAACAGAATTCATACAAGGATTATATGGGAGTCTTGTATGGGGTATAATATCTATTATAACCGGCATTCTGGGCATGAAGCGATATAAACGAAATCCAGACCAATTCAAAGGAAATGGAGCCGCAAAATCAGGTTTCTGGATTGGATTTATTGCTGTGTTTATTGATCTGGCTATAATTGGCCTGGCAATATGGGGTCTGATTTCGCTTCTTTCCTGATTTTATTGTACGCTAATTTCTTTGGTAAGATCTTTTTCTGAAACAAAATTGTAGGTCTTTTTGTTTACAACCAATTTTACTCTCTGCTTTTTTATTTGAAGTTTTATTTTGTCAGAAGGATTAAGGTTAATCAAAATAGCTGCCATTGTTATGGCTTTTTCTATGCCGTCGCCTGTTTTAAAATTCCAGACTTCATCCGGTTGTGCAAGTCTTTTTCCTTCATATATTGAATGCTGACTGAAATTGCTGAGTAGTTCATATATTTCTTCATTTGATCGTTTTTTGCAATCTTCAAAACACACAGGATTTCTCTCTATAGCAGCCTTCATAAAGGGATCCCAGTCAGTGCCTTCCATGTCTCTGTATGCATAAATAGCATAATGGGCGTAACTATTTGAATCTCTACGCTTGTATATTTCTGATATTATCTCATTTCTTGGCATTTCTGGTGAAAGAACCAGTTTGGGTTCAGAAATATATTGTTTTTCATCATCAGGAAGTTTTGGTTTTGTTTGTAACCATTCACGATAATCATGGAAGAACATTTTTAGATCACTGCAATCAAGAGACAATAATTCCTTGAAAATATAGTTTTGTTTATCTTCAAAATTTAGTTCAGAATTTTCTTTCAGAAACTTTTCCATTTCGTTGAATAGTATCTTACTGTTGCTGCGTGCAAAAGAAAACTCCTCTGGATCTACTTCATTTAGTAGTGCATTTCTTGAATCTCCGTGCAGGGTGTTTTTGCTGGAATGTTCATAGCAAAAAAGTGTTTCCATGCTAATGTATTGATCTTTGTTATTTCTCTTGTGCTTAAACTGGAAGCATTTCCAGAATTTTTTTCTTGTTCTTAGGTAATTAATGAAACTTGTGGGTGTAAATTCTTCTGTCAAGTATGCTTGTATGGATGATTTGAAGTTGCCGTATGCATCTTTGTCTATGCTCGCTTCATCATATAGCGTGTGAATTAGTCCGGAAATATGAGAAACAATCGTAATTTTTTCGTTTTCGATGGCCCTTCTGGCTTTTGCAGATAGTGAAGTGCCGTTATACCACATATTTTTGGTAACCAGTCTGCGATTGTTGGTAAGAATACCATTTTTCACATCTATATAGTTTTGTGAATGGAGAGGTGTGGCTATCAGGTATATTTTTTCTAAAGGAATTTTTCCGACAATAAATAACGCCGCAGCATATAACGATGATAAGCTAACACATTCTCCAGCACCAGTTGTATATCCATCCATGTATTTGAATGCACTCATTGCCTCAACTGTTTCTGTTTTCCAGTAGGGTATGGTGTTGTCTGTATATTTGTCCAGACCAAAATGCTTTCTTATGTCAATACTGAAATAATATTTATCTCCTTCGTAACCAAAAAGAGCATTCGATTGCTTTAATAGTTCAGTGTCAATAAAACTAGAGAATCTGCCAATTTCTTTTTCTTTGGTTGTTAGTCCCCATGTATCCAAATCCAGATTGAAAACATAGTGATCAATGATATATTGTTTGATCCTGTTGATTTTTTGATTGAATGATTTTTTCTCAATCGATTTGAACCAGGGATCTTCTCTCCATTTCCAGATCTCGGGCGACATAATATTGGCCAGAACCAGACTGTAAAACAATTCAGGGAAAATGAATATTTCCATGTCTGATAGAGTATATGCGGAAGAATATTTTTCAAGTTCTTTTCTTGTCATAACATTTGATTTTACACAAAGATAAAGCTTAATTTCCCTAGTGGTTTTTTATCATTAAAAAATGCTGAATATAGGCTGCAATTTCCATCATATAAGCTACTCCAACATGCAGGATGAAGCCTCCAAGAATACTCCTGGAATAGAGAGCAATAACTCCAAGTATGTAGCCTCCGAATACAGAACTTATGGTTTCACCTAATGGTTTACCGAAATGCAAAAATGCATATACGGCTACCATGGGTAAGATGGCATCTTTTCCCATAATTTTCACCATTCCTATTACAAGTGCTCCACGAAAGATTAATTCTACGGAAAGGAAGTCCAGTCCATAGAAAGTCTCGTAAATTAATGCCATTACAGGACGGCTCAAACCAAATGTTTCTTTTGCATTCCAATAGGGCCATCTAGGATAGGCTTCAAGAAAGTCTTGTTGAAACGAGGCATATAGAAT
>PKSZ01000293.1 GCA_002869425.1 Marinilabiliales bacterium | reverse complement strand
TGTTTCCGAGAACACAGAAAGATTAAAAGAGCTTGCCTGCTTAAACCAGACTACGCGCTTGTTAAAGGAGGGAAAACCCATAAATGATACTTTTGAGCAATTATGTGAAATCTTACGCGTTGCATGGCAGTACCCGGATTATACAGCCGTAAGGATAAGTTATGATGGGAGTAAATATACAACGAAAGAGTTTCAGGTTACGAAGTGGAAACAGTCACAGGCTTTTGATACAATTGACCATAAATCTGGATTAATCGAAGTTTTTTATCTTGCTGAGTTTGAAGAGATGGACGAGGGGCCTTTCCTTAGTGAGGAGAGAAATCTTCTTGAAAATATAGCTACTATAATTAGTGGTCATCTTAATAGCCTTAAGGGGAAAGAGTTTATTAAGAAGTCAACGGATATTGTTTATCCTCAGTTAATGCAGGAAGTAGATGAGAAAAAACAATTTACACGTCAGTTGCTTCAGCAATTTTTGAATAAACACAATGCAAACAGAGATGTTTTTCATGATTTGATGCCATTTAAGGTTAAAGAAATATTGTTGGTTGCAACTTTATATGACGCATATAGTATCGAAAAGGAAGGTCGTTTTACAGAACAGATATTGGGTGAATATCACCAGCTGAACCTGACACAAATGCCTCGTGTAACTGGTGCATCAACATCAGAGGAGGCAATGGAGCAGCTTGCAAATAAGCATTTCGATCTTGTTATTATTATGCTGGGTGCTGATAGGAAATCACCTTTGGAGCTTTCCATGGAAATTAAAGCTCGGTTTAATTATATCCAGATCTTTTTGCTGTTGCATAATAATAATGACATCGCATACTTAAAAACACAAAATTGTGATCTAGCTGCAATTGATAAGGTTTTTGTCTGGAATGGCGATTCCAAAGTGTTTTTTGCAATGGTAAAGTCCATTGAGGACTGGATAAATGTTGAAAACGATACTGCTGTGGGTATGGTTGGAATTATTCTGCTGGTTGAAGATTCCATAAAATACTATTCGAGATATTTGCCCCTTCTTTACAGTATTGTTCTGGAACAGACAAAAGATTTAATTGAGGAAGTGGTTACAGATGAGCTTTATAAGGTATTGAGACTGAGAGCTCGACCAAAAATTGTTCTGGCATCCAATTACGAGGAAGCAAAATACATTTACAATAAATACCAGGAGAATATTCTTTGTCTTATTACGGATATGGAGTTTGAAAAGGAGGGTGTGAGTATAAAAAATGCTGGTGAATTATTGATAAAGGATATAAGAAGCAGTAGAAAAGACTTGCCTACAATAATACAGTCTTCTGATCCGGATAATGCGAATATTGCCTATAATCTTAAAGTGAGTTTTATTGATAAAAATTCTGAGACGCTTGGCCAGGATATTAGAAGTTTCATTAATTATTATCTTGGATTTGGAAATTTCGTGTATCGTAATGCTGAAGGTCGTGAAATAGCTGTGGCAAGGACACTTAGAGAGTTTGAAGCACAGTTGAAAACCATACCGGATGAGTCTTTGATTTATCATGCAAAGCGAAATCATTTTTCTCAGTGGTTGATGGCAAGAGGTGAAATTCAGGCTGCCAGAATTATACATCCAATTATGGTTTCTGATTTTAAATCTCCTGGTGAGCTGAGAAATTTTCTTATCAATATCATTCAAACATTCCGTCATGAGCAGAAACGTGGAAAAGTTGTAGCATTCCATGAATCATCCATAAATGATGAGAGCAATATTGTAAGCTTATGTTCAGGAGCCTTGGGAGGAAAGGGAAGAGGCCTTGCTTTTATAAATAATTTGATATACGATTTCAATATTGAACAGTTTATAGACGGCATCCATATTAAATCGCCCAAAACGTCTATTATTGGGACGGATGAGTTTGAAATATTTATGGAGAGAAATCAATTGCGGAATGTTGTATTGGAGTCTAATGACTACAGTCAGATTCGTAAATTGTTTGTTGAGGGTGCTTTATCCGAAAATCTAAAGAAGAGATTACGTAAAATGTTAAAGGTTTTAAAAAAGCCTTTGGCAGTAAGGTCATCAGGTCTTTTTGAGGATTCCTTGACAGAGCCTTTTGCTGGTATTTTTGAAACGTATAAGCTTCCAAATAATCACAAAGATTTAGATGTAAGGCATGAACAATTGATGACAGCAATAAAGTTGGTATATGCATCTGTATATAGTGGAATTGCAAAAGGATATGTGGAGGCCATTAATCACAAGATTGAGGAAGAAAAAATGGCAGTAGTAATACAAGAAGTGGTTGGTAATCAATATGGAGACTATTTTTATCCTCATATTAGTGGTGTTGCACAGTCGTACAATTATTACCCTATTTCACATATGGAGCCGGAAGACGGTTATGCAGTGTTAGCATTAGGATTGGGCAAGTATGTGGTTGAAGGAGAAAAGGCATTTCGTTTTTCGCCAAAGTATCCAACAACCCAAAACAATACGGCAAAGGATCTTTATAAAAATTCTCAGGTTGATTTCTTTGCTGTGGATTTAAGCAACCAAAAACCTGATTTGTTGGCCAATGAAGATGCTGGATTGGTAAAAATCGATATTTCTGAAGCAGAAAACCATGGAACATTAAAACATACCGCTTCTGTTTATGATTCGGATGGAGACAGGATTAATCCAGGATTGGATAAGCCAGGACCAAGAGTTGTGAACTTTGCTAATATATTGAAATATAATTACATTCCATTGGCACACACTCTGGAGGTGATAGTTGATATTGTTAAGGAAGCCTTGGGCACACCCGTGGAAATAGAGTTTGCCATAGACTTAAATAAGGATAAGGATTATAAAGCTTCTTTTTATTTGTTGCAGATTAAACCTCTCATTGGAAGTGCTGCTGATTATGAGATAGATATGGAGTCTATTCGCGATGATGAAGTAATCCTATATTCTGAAAAGGGAATGGGCAATGGTGTTATTGATGATATTTACGATATTATTTATGTGGATATTGCAAATTTTGACAAAACAGAAACCATCGAAATGGTTAATGAGATTAATAATTTGAACCAGAAGATGAAAGAAATGGATAGAAAATATATTCTTATTGGTCCAGGTAGATGGGGTACGCGTGATAGATTTATTGGCATTCCTGTGTCGTGGCCGCAAATTTCAAATGCACAGATAATTGTTGAAACTAGTCTCAAAGATTTTCCACTGGATGCATCATTGGGATCACATTTCTTTCACAATGTAACTTCGTTGGGAATTGGATACTTTTCTGTTCAACCTGAAATGTCCGATAGTTATATTAACTATAATATGTTTGAAAAGGAGAAATTGATTCAAAAAACGAAGTATTTCAGGCATGTACAATTTGAAAAGCCTGTACTGGTTAGAATGGATGGAAAGGAGAGAAAATCTGTTATAACAATTCAATAAAATGGAACATTGGAAGTGGAGATGGGAAGAAGTCGAAAGACTAGCAGATCAAATAGATTTTAATCGATACTGCATTGAAGCCATATATTTGATTGGCAGTACAAAGAATGCCAGCGCTGGTCCAGGTAGTGATATTGATATAATAGTTCATCAGGAAACAAATGACGAGTTTCTAAAGCAGGATTTGAATAAATTATTTAAAGAAGAAAGTATAAGGCTAGCAAAAATAAATTTGGAAAAGACCGGATATTACATGGAGGATGGATTGCTGGATGTACACTATATTGATAATAATGACATTAAGAATAAAACAAGCTTTGCTGTAATGATAAATTCAATAACAGATGGAGCAAGGCTTATCAGGAAAAAGTAAAATGAAATGTTTTTTTGTATCCGATTTACACGGTAAACAAGCTCGCCTTGAATCTTTATGCGAGAGAATCAGAAGTGATAAACCAAGTATTTTGTTTATAGGAGGTGATATTACACCTTCTGCTTTTGGATATAGCGGAGATTATATTCATGAGGTTTTTGTTCCCGAATTTCGGAAACTGAAAAACGAAATGGGGAAGGATTATCCTGCTGTTTATATCATTTTAGGAAATGATGATCCCCGTAGTTTCGAGCGTGAGTTAATTGAGGCAGATAAAGAAGGGCTGATGGTTTATTTGCACAATAGAAAAGAAAAAATTGCCAATCATACAGTATTTGGATATTCATATATTCCACCAACACCATTTTTACTAAAAGATTGGGAAAGATATGATGTGTCGAGGTATGTTGATCCGGGTTGTGTTCATCCAACAGAAGGGATGCGCTCGGTTGAGGTAAGTAAGGATGAAGCAATGTTTTCTACTATTGAAAAAGATTTGGGATTGTTAACGGCTCAACTACAAGATCTTTCAAAGAGTATTTTTCTTTTTCATTCTCCTCCTTACAAGTCAATGCTTGACAGGGCTGATCTTGATGGAAAAACTTTTGATCATGTACCCTTGGATGTGAATGTCGGTAGTATTGCCATAGAAAGATTTATCAAAACCCAACAGCCTTTATTAACTCTACACGGTCATGTTCATGAATCATCATCGATTACAGGAGAATGGAAGGAACAGTGGGGTGATACCTGGATGTATAGTGCAGCTTGGAACGGAAAGGAATTGGCACTGGTGATTTTTGATCTGAACAAACTTGAAATGGCAGAACGTATCTTAATTTGATTTCAACATTATGAACAAACAATTAGATCATTCAAAATATTATTTCGCAGATACATCTTTTAACCTTTTGATGAGGAAAAGAGTTACGCAGGTTTTATTAATATGCAGTAAGTACGATGCATTTATACTGGAGGAAGATGGACGTATTGATGAACAGATTTTTATGGAATATGTTTCCTTGAATTTGCGTTATCCGCCTCAATTCATCCAGGCGTCAACTGCACAGGAGGCATTTAATATACTGAGGGAAGAAAAAATTGATTTGATAATTAATATGTTAAGTGTTGGAGGGATGGATCCTTTTGAGCTTAGTATTCAATTGAAAAGGCAGTATCCTGAAAAACCCATCGTGGTGTTAACACCTTTTAGCCGAGAGGTTTCGCTGAAATTGCAGAAAGAGGATACTTCAGCTATAAATTATAAGTTTTGCTGGTTGGGAAATGCTGACATTCTATTGGCTATTGTTAAGCTTATAGAGGATAATATGAATAGTGATCATGATATAAATGAAGTGGGCGTTCAATCCATATTGTTGGTGGAAGACTCTATTCGATATTATTCCAGCTATTTGCCCAATATTTATAAGATAATCTTCAAGCAGTCAAAGAAATTTATGACAGAAGGTTTGAATGAGCATCAGAAAATGCTGAGGATGCGAGTACGTCCAAAAATATTATTGGCTACCAATTTTGAAGAGGCTGTTGAGTTGTATGAAAAGTATAAGAATAATTTATTGGGAGTAATTTCAGATATATCATATAAACGCATAGGTAAGCGAGATAAACAGGCTGGATTCCGGTTGGCAGAGAAGATTATGTCAGAAGACAAATACATGCCCGTATTGCTACAGTCTTCCGATGAGTCCAATGGAAAAAAGGCTGAAGAAATAGGTGCTGGATTTATATATAAGTATTCGAAAACATTAAGTATTGAACTGCGAAACTTTATTGTTAGAAATTTTGCTTTTGGTGATTTTATCTTCAGGAATCCGGAAACGATGGAGGAAATTACCCGGGCTCGTGATCTGAAGAACTTACAAGAGAAAATTTTTCAGGTGCCGGATGAATCGCTGGAATATCATATCAACAGAAATCATTTTTCAAGATGGTTAAATGCGAGGGCTTTGTTTCCTGTTGCTCAAATGATGAAATACGTTACCAGTGATGATTTTGACAGTATTGAACAAATCAAATATTATATATTTGATACGATTGCCAGGTATCGATCCAGCAAAGGACGTGGGATTATTGCCAAGTTTTATCGTGATAGCTTTGATGAGTATTTGAATTTTACCAGGATAGGAGAAGGCTCAATTGGTGGTAAAGCCAGGGGGCTTGCTTTTGTAGATTCATTGATTAAAAGAAACAGGTTAATCGATAGATTTCAGGATGTTGCTATAACAATTCCCCGCACGGTAGTTCTTAGTACAGATGTATTTGACCAGTTTATGTAAGAAAACGATTTGTATAAAATAGGCTTGTCTGATGCCAGTGATGAGAAAATTCTGAATGCTTTTGTAATGGCGAATTTACCTTTCAGGATACATAAAGATTTATATACTTTTATCTCTGTAGTCAAGAATCCAATCGCCATACGGTCGTCTAGCTTATTGGAAGACTCACATTATCAACCCTTTGCAGGAATATATTCTACGTATATGATTCCAAAGATTGAGTCTGAAATGCAAATGATTGAGAATCTTAGCAATGCAATAAAAAGTGTGTATGCATCTGTCTTTTTTAAAGATAGTAAGGCATATATGGCAGCAACTTCTAATGTTATTGATGAAGAAAAAATGGGAGTGGTCTTGCAAGAAGTATGTGGGACCAAATATGGAAATCATTTTTATCCAAATATATCAGGTGTTGCCCGGTCAGTAAACTTTTATCCTATTGAACCGGAAAAGACTGAGGATGGGACAGCCAATATTGCGCTTGGTTTGGGTAAATATATTGTAGATGGAGGCCAGAATTTAAGATTTAGTCCCAAATTTCCGAAGAAGGTCTTACAATTGTCAACACCAGAAATGGCATTAAGGGAAACACAGAAAAGTTTTTATTCACTTGATTTATCAAAAACAGATTTTGTACCTACTACGGATGATAGTGAGAACCTTTTGCAATTGAAAATAAAGGATGCAGAAAATGATGGAAGTTTGAAACAGATATCTTCAACCTATGATTTTCAGAATAATATACTAAGGGATGGCTCGATTTATGAAGGAAAGAAGGTATTGACCTTTTCTGGAGTATTGAAGTATAATAAATTTCCGTTGGCAGAAATTCTTCAGGAAGTTCTTGAAATTGGTCAGGCAGAGATGAACAATCCCATTGAAATAGAATTTGCTGTAAATCTGGATACCGGCAAGGGCAATCTTATGATATTTAATTTACTGCAGATCAGACCAATTGTAAATAATGATCAATCGGTTGAAATTGACCTTAAGAATATTGCTGATGAGGAATTATTGATTAAGTCTGAAAACTCATTGGGCAATGGAATAATTAATGAGATATGCGATTTTGTATATGTTAAGCCAGATGCTTTTTCAAGATTGAAAACAGCCGAAATGGTCGAAAGCATTGAGAATTTGAATACAAAGCTTTGTGATGAGGGCCTTGGATATATTTTAGTAGGTCCGGGACGTTGGGGGTCAAGTGATCCAAATCTTGGTATACCAGTCCGTTGGGCACAAATTTCTGGTGCACGATTGATTGTTGAATCCGGTCTGAGTGATTACCGTGTTGATCCAAGTCAGGGAACACACTTTTTTCAAAATATAACTTCATTCAGAGTAGGATATTTTACAATCAATACATTTATAAACGAAGGATATATTGATTTTGATTATTTGAATTCTCAAAAAGCGCATTTTGAAGATGATTTTGTAAAGCATATTAAGTTTAATCGCTCCATGGAAATACAGATAGACGGACGAAAGAGTACAGGTGTGGTTTTAAAACCTAAAGATTAGCTCTATACTGATTTTATTGTTGAAGTATATTTTGCTATATTTGCATGGCTTCCGTGAAAATGATTGAGGTAGAGTGGTATAGGGACCATATGATATAGACTCATGAGACTACTATTAATCGTATTTGCATTCTTTTATTGTTTTGGAGCTCTGTCTAATGATAATATTTTTTCAGTTGCAGCGTCTGAATTTAAGACGAATGGATGTTCCGAACAAATGAATTGGCTAGGGAGTAGCTGTGCAGACGCTATTATTGATAGATTATCTTCAGATAAACAGGTTCGTGTTTTAGAAAGAGAGAACATTTCAAAAATCATCGAGGAGTTGAAGTTACAAATGACTGCCCTTGTTGATGAAGAGCATGCTGTAGAAATAGGTAGAATTATTGGAGCAGATTATTTTATTTTTGGTACAGTTTCAGTAATGAATGAGAATGTTGTGATATCTGCT
>PKSZ01000453.1 GCA_002869425.1 Marinilabiliales bacterium | reverse complement strand
CAACACCAAATATTGAATACATCTATTTGTACGATTACAATTATGACATTGATACTGTCTTTGGAAAAGATACAACTTACAACGTAACCATTACACCAGCAACGGTTAATGTGAATACATTTGACTCTGTAAAAACATACCAGATTCATAATTTCAGCAGTATTATTTCCGGTATTGCAGTTGATCCAAACAATGCAGATAATGTAGTAATAACACTGGGAGGCTACGGTAGCGGTAATCACGTTTACTACAGTACCAATGCTACTAGTACCAATCCGACATTCAATCTGAAAGAAGGTAATTTACCTGATATGCCTGTATACTGTGCATTGATTGATAAGAATGATGCAAATCTGGTTATTATTGGTACAGAGTATGGCGTATACCTGACTGAAAATATCACTGCTTCAAGCCCTACATGGGTTGAGCAAAATTCAGGTACTCTGGGTAATGTTCCAATTTATCAGATTACACAACAGAAGTTTGATAATGGGTTCTATGGTAGTGTCGATTCCGGTGTTCGCAATGGTGGATACATCTATATTGCATCACATGGTAGAGGTATTTTCAAAACAGAATCACTAAAAGATCCTACTTTTATACCTGAAATAAAGCCAGAAAATGCAGACAATACTTTTGTTAAACCAGTTCATATTTATCCAAACCCCGTTGTTGACAATGCCAATGTTGCAGTTAATCTTAACGAACGTACAGATGTAAATATCAAAGTTTACAACCTGTTTGGAAAGCTTATTCTTGAAGATAATTATGCAAACCAGACTGCAGGTGAACATATATACAGATTCTCTTCAGAAACACTGGCTAATGGAACATACCTCGTTAGTGTTAAGGCTGGAAACGAAGTTTCATCTTCAAAATTTGTGGTATACTAGTAAAACAAGTACTTAAATACAAAGGCTGCTCTAACCAGAGCAGCCTTTTTTTTTAACATGTTTTAATTTTAAATTTCATAATTAATAATAAATAGTTTTTAAGTAACTTTGAATTGATTTTATTAACTGTTAAATCATACAATTATGTCAAAAATAAAGGTTGCCATTAATGGCTTTGGAAGAATTGGACGCAATGTTTTTAAAATTGCTTTGGAAAGAAGCGACCTGGAGATTGTTGGAATAAACGACCTTACAGATAATAAAACTTTAGCCCATTTATTAAAGTACGACTCAACACAGGGTAAGTTTAATGGCACAGTTGAATCCAATGAAGAAGTAATGATTGTTAATGGAGTATTAATACCAATACACGCAGAGAGATCTCCTGCGAATATTCCTTGGAAAACAGCCCCTGATGTTGTAATTGAAGCAACAGGTGTCTTCAGATCAAAAGAAAGTCCCAAAGGTGGATATGGAGATCACTTGAAAAATGGTGCGAAAAAGGTTATTCTTACTGTTCCTGCAAAGGACCAGATCGACAATATGATTGTGCTGGGTGTTAATGATCAGGATTTACGTCCGGAAGACACCTGTGTTTCCAATGCAAGCTGTACAACGAATTGTCTGGCTCCTGTCGTAAAAGTGCTTAACGATAATTTTGGAATAGAAACTGGTTTAATGACCACTATTCATGCCTATACTAATGATCAGGTTATTCTTGATGCTCCTCATTCTGATTTAAGAAGAGCGCGTTCATGCGCTGTTTCGCAGGTTCCTACTACTACCGGTGCAGCCAAAGCCGTTGGAAAGGTAATTCCTGAAATGAATGGTAAATTAAATGGAATGGCTGTAAGGGTTCCAAATCCAACCGGATCACTGATTGACTTTGTTGCTAATCTTAAAACCGAAGCATCTGTGGAAGAAATAAATACAGCAATGAAAAAAGCTGCTGAAGGACCCATGAAAGGTATACTTGAATATACAGAAGATCCTATAGTTTCTATAGATATTGTTCACAACTCTCATTCTTCTATATTTGATGCCTTAAGTACAATGGTAAGCGGCAAAATGATAAAAATACTTTCATGGTACGACAATGAGTGGGGTTACTCCTGCAGAGTAGTTGACCTTATTCCAAAATTATTTAATTAAAAAACACTTTTAACAATACTTTAAACC
>PKSZ01000179.1 GCA_002869425.1 Marinilabiliales bacterium | reverse complement strand
TTATTCTGCAAGCTGTTTCTTTTGAATACAGAAAAAAGCCCAATAATTTTCTAGGGGCCAAAACATATGAAATATTCCTATTAATCAATGGGTTACTTGCAACTGTATTGATTGGTACCGCTGTAAGTACATTTTTTACTGGAAGTATGTTTTCTGTTGATGATTTCAATTTATCAAAATGGGAAGTCAGTTCTCTTGGGCTCGAAGCAGCATTGAATATTCAGAACTTAAGTCTGGGTTTGGGTGTATTTTTCCTTGCCAGAATACTTGGAGCATTACACTTCTTCAATTCTATAGATCATGATACCATTCAGGAGAGATCAAGGAAACAAGTAATTGTCAACACCATTCTATTCCTTGTATTTTTCCTCTTGTTTGTATTTCTTTTGCTTACAAAAGAGGGATTTGCAGTAAATCCAGACACAAAAGAAGTTTTCATGCAGGATTACAAATATTTGCAAAATTTTCTGGACATGCCTATCGTAATGATCATGTTCCTTATTGGTGTTGTACTGGTACTATATGGCATTTTTGCAGCAGCTTTTAAGAAAAACCGAAATGGTTTCTGGTTTGCAAGCCCGGGTAGTATTCTTGTTGCCCTATCATTGTTTTTGATAGCAGGTTTTAACAATACGGCATATTACCCTTCAACTTTCGACCTTCAAAGCTCATTAACAATAGAAAACAGTTCAAGCAGCCACTATACATTAACAGCAATGAGCTACGTTTCTCTGACTGTTCCATTTGTTATTGCATATATCTGGTACGCTTGGAGGTCTATCAATAAAAAGAAACTTGATATGGATGAAATTAACTCATCTAAAGAAAATGGAGATCACGTATATTAATCTGAAGAAATTATGAACCAAACCAAAACATTAGAAATATTAAAAACTGCTATTTTACTTGAAAAGAAAGGCAAAGCTTTTTATACACATATGGCAGAACAAAGCAAAGAACAAGAAGTTAAGCAGTTTTTTAAATTAATGGCGGACGAAGAAGAGGAACATATTCGTTTTCTTTCTGAACAGTTTTCTCATTATATTAAAACCAATGAATTTAAAATGGTAGAACTTCCTGCTGAAGAAACAACAGATGAAGAAATTCTTTCTGAGAAACTGAAGGAAAAACTTACAGCTGCCAGTTTTGAAGCTGCTGCTATCTCTGCTGCTATTGATTTTGAAAACAGGGCTATTGCAGTTTATCAGGGAAGAGCAGACCAATCATTGGATCCAGTTGAAAAAGCTTTTTATAAGTGGCTTGCAGACTGGGAAAAAGGTCACCACAAACTTCTTTTAAAACTTGACGAAGATTTGAGAGAAAAGATATGGAATGACAATAATTTCTGGCCCTTTTAACATTTAAAAATAAAATTATGAAATATTTAGATTCAATATTATGGTTATTAAGCTGGCCCGTATTTATTATTCTTACATACTGGCTTTCTATGAAGCTACTTAAGAAATTGAAGTTTTTGAATAAAACAGAAAATTAAAAATACAAGAAGAGCTGTTGCATAAAGTAACAGCTCTTCTTTATTCATAACCACAATCAGGTAAATATAACACTACTCTTTGTAGTGGTTAAATTATATCAAATTTATTTCACTTCTATTAATAATACATCATTGGTGTAATCTGGTTGATAATATATATAACCAGAGAAACAATACCAAAAATCATTATCAAGGTTTTGGGTCCTTTTTTTTGCATTCCAAAACTGGCCAATAGAGGAATTGCATACAATGCAAGTCCTAGTGTATAATTTAATACCTGGTAAACCTGATACATTTCGGCAAATCGCAAGATCATGTAAAAGAAGAAATGGGCAAAACTAATAATCCCAATTAACATTAAGAAAGTATCGCTTTTTCCTCCTGACTTTTCATCTTTTGTTGAAGGTGGGGCTCCTGCAAGATTTTTACCACAGCTTGGACAAAATTGCATTTCAGCGGTTACCTCCGCATTGCAGTATGGGCATTTTAAATCATTGGTTTCCATTGTATTTTGGTTTTGGTTTATTCGAAGGTATAAATTGTTTGTCTATCAAGCAAATCCAAATTGACTGATTTGGTTTTAAAGACTTATTACAATCAACTCGATTCGTTCATTTTTCGATCGCCCGTCATCACTTTCATTATCAGAAATTGGATCCAGCCATCCTTCACCCTTGGCTTCTATTCTTCCATCATTAATTCCCCGGCCAACAATATATTTTTTAATGGCATTTGCTCTTTCCTGGGTAAGCTTATCAGCAAAAGCCTTGTTATCCATCTCAAAAATATGAGATTTAATCTTCACCTTTACTGTTGGATGCTCTTTTAATATATAATACAAATTATCCATTTCCACTTTAGACTCCGGAGTCAAATCAGCTGTTTCAGCTGAAAAATCTATAAAATCCATTAATAAAGACAAGCCCTGCTCCCATTTCTCATAAGGAAACTCAGCAAATAAGTTGTAAATATTACAATCGCATTCAGAAGCAAACTGAATCTGAAGAACACTCACATAATCAATATAATAGTGTGAAATAGGAGGCTCAGTGAACGCACCTATGGTAATATATTTCTCATCTCCCTGTGCAATGTAATCTCTACATACTTCCATCCATTCATCAGAATCTGAAAAACCTGTTGAAGGTGAAAATTTCACATCCCCTGTAACAATATCAGTATTTTTAAATTTTTCCCTTTCAGCTCCAAAATACACACCGATACTCTTTGCAATTCCTGAAGAATAATCTGCCCTGCTAACATACATTTTGATACAATAAATACTGTCCTTTTGTAATGTAGTTTTCAATTCTGATTGAAGATAATCTGAGCTTTGTGTATCAAAACCAAGGTAAGCATTCCCCATATATGCCTCCTGATAGCCCATTTGGTTTACAGGTACGCCAGACAATTCCGTTAATGCATTTCTATTATAATAATCACATTTACCCGGTCCGCCATCCCACCAATCCCGTAAAGAATACTCCATAGTACCTGGTCGTGAAGGGGGCATAATATATTCCTCAAAACTTCCATTATACACCAGATTTTCTTCATCATTCTGTACCAAAAGAGTATCAATTATTTCCTGATATACCAATTCTGATCCCACAAAAACATCCCTTCGAAGCAACCGGGCATTGTTATAAATAGCCTGCTTTTTGATTTTTTCTCCCTCTCCTATTCTTATCATTTCGTGCTTGCTTGTATCCACAAGATGAATACGTGTTTCCATTTCATCTTCTATAATTACTCCATCCATATGAACCTGAAAACCAATCATTCTGCCACGAGCATATAATTCTTCCTTTACCAGTTCTTCATCAGAATTATAATACTCCCATTTTCCATCTGCCACAACACCAAGATCAGAACCTTTTTTATCATTCAAGTAAGACTCTTTACGCATCATATATCCAGACTTTGAAAAATATGTCCATACACCCATTTTCTTTTTCACCTTGGATTTTGGATGCTTTACTGAACCTACTCCAAGATTTATATACACATAATCGTGCTTTGGTCCTGTACCTTTTAGGTTTCCATCTCTATAATATTCCTCAAAAACCTGAGCATAGGTTCCAAAAGAGATAATTATCAATACAAGGCACACGATACTTTTCATTGCATAGAATTAACTTTTTTAAATTACAAAAAAGAGGCTCAATATCAAAATGAAAATATATTTATGAGATTGTTTTGGAAATCCTTACCTTTAAGATTATATGTCCAAATTAAAAGTATATCAAGCTTCTGCCGGTTCAGGCAAAACATTCCAACTTACAGTTGAATACCTTAAAATCATATTAAAAAATCCATTCAGCTATAAAAACATTCTTGCTGTTACGTTTACAAACAAAGCAACAGCAGAAATGAAAAGTAGAATTATTTCGGTGCTATATAAACTAAGTCAAAACAATGCCGATGATTATAAAGAAGTATTGATCAAAATTGAAGGAATTACTCCAGAAAATATTAAAAACCAGGCAGAAAAGGCATTAAAATTAATTCTTCATGACTATTCGCGCTTCTATATCTCAACAATAGATAGTTTTTTTCAGCAAATCATAAGAGCATTTTCTAAGGAAACAGGACTGGGTGCTGGTTTCAACCTGGAAATGGACACAAAAAAAGTTCTTTCTGAAACGGTAACCCGGATGTTTGTAGGTTTATCTGGTAATGAATCTTTGCTAAACTGGCTTGTTGAATATTCCTTTCATAAAATTACAGAAGGTTCAAGCTGGAATCTGAAAAATGATATAGAAAAGTTTGCATATGAGATCATAAAAGAGAGCTATATCTATTATGAAAATGAACTAAAGGAAAAAATCCAGTATAAAGAATTTATGAGCCAATATATTCAATCTCTGCATTCCATCATTAATGGATTTGAAAAGCAGATGAAGGATTATGGAAATAAAGGTATGGATTTAATCAAAGAACATAATTTAAGCATTGATGATTTCAGTAATAAAAAATCTGGTCCGGCAGGTTATTTTCTAAAAATTACAAAAGCAAACGCAGATTACGATCCGAAAGTCAGGGCACGAGAAGCTTGCGAATCGCCAGAAAAATGGTACGCAAAAAAATCAGATAAAATTCCGGAAATTACAACATGCCTGAATCAAGGATTATTGAAATTCATGAATGATGCAGTTAATTACTATTCCAAACAAGTTAAATATTACAACTCTGCACTTGTAATATTAAAAAAGTTACATGTTTTGGGTGTTGTAAATGATATAACAGAAACCTTAAGAGATTATCGTACCGAAAAAAACCTTTTACTCATTTCGGATACAGCCCGCTTCCTGAGTGCAGTTATTAATGAAAATGATGCTCCTTACATTTATGAAAAGGCCGGAAACAGGTTTAGGCATTATATGATTGATGAATTTCAGGATACTTCTCATCTGCAATGGCATAACCTGAAACCGTTATTGGAAAACAGTCTCAGTGAAGGCAATACCAGCTTAGTAGTTGGAGATATTAAACAGTCTATATACAGATGGCGTAACAGCGACTGGAAATTACTGGCCGATGGAGTTTTTGAGGATTTCAAAAATCTTGGAACACAAACTTTCAAGCTGGAGAATAACTGGAGAAGTCAGGCTAATATTGTAGCATTTAACAATTCTGTTTTCAACACTGCGAGTAATTTACTAAAAGAAAAACTGGATGATTTTCTTAAAGATAAGAATAAAGATCAGCAAAACTTCTCATGGTTACTGGATAAGGCATACCTTGACATCAATCAGAAGTTACCCGCAAATAAGAATAAAAACGAAGGCTATGTAAAACACACATTCATTGAAAATAGTGATAAACAAGAAAGAACAAACGCTGTTTTAACAAGCCTGAAAACAGATATTGAGAAATTGCAGGACAATGGTTATAAAGCAAAAGACATTGCCATTCTTGTAAGAAAAAAAGATGAAGGAAAATTGCTGGCCGATTACTTAATGAACCTGAATAATTCGAAATCAGAAGAACAAAATTACAACTACTCTGTTATTTCTAATGAAGCACTTGTTATTTCAGGATCTGAATCAATACAATTATTGATTTCCTGTCTTTGGTATCTTCATAACCATCAAGATACGACCAACATGGCTATGCTGTATCAACTTTATACAAATTTCAAGCATCCTGAAGAGCAAGCTAAGTTTCACTATCAAGAAGAAATGGAACAACTGGTTAAAGAAATTCTGCCTGACAAAGAGACACTCAAACTATACCCTGTTTATGAAATTTGTGAAGAATTGATTGATAGGCTTGAGCTTCATGAAAATTCTGAAAATCATACATACCTTACTGGATTTCTGAACCTTGTAGCAGATTATGAAAACAAAGAAAGGTCCGATATCAATGATTTTCTTGAATGGTGGGATGATAAAGGTAAAGATGTGTCTCTTTCAGCCAATGAAGAACAAAATTCTATAAATATATACACCATACACAAATCAAAAGGCCTTGAGTTTAAAGCCGTACTGATTCCATTTTGTGACTGGAAACTTGATCACGAAAAAGCACCAATTATCTGGTGTAATTCTGAGGCACCATTCCATAAACTATCTCCAATACCAGTTTCATACCAGGAAAAGCTATCCGAATCAGTTTTTGCAGAGGCTTATTATCTGGAAAAAACTCAAATTTATGTTGATAATCTGAATTTACTTTATGTGGGATTTACAAGAGCGCAAAATTGTCTCATATGCTATTCTGAATACATAAAACGTGACTCCTATAGCACTATTGGGGATGTAATGTACCATATCTATTCGAGCGGTATTCATGCAGACTTAAACTTTCGGCAATACTGGAATTCAGAAACAAAATGTTTCGAATATGGAAATCTTCAGACCATAAATTCAAAAAATAAAGCCCAGGAAGCCAAACCCCTTTCCTATATTGGAAATTCATACAGAAAATCTTTCAGGCTGAAACAATCTTCAGAAAATTATTTTCAAGAAGAACAAACAACAGAAAATATTAACTATGGTAAATTGATGCACAAGATTTTTGAATGTATTATTACAATTAAAGATGTAAAAAAAGCGGTCTCACTTGTTTTTGAAGAAGGAATTATCAATTCAGAAGAAAAGGAAATGCTACAACTTAAAGTTGAAAAATACCTGGAACATGAAGAGGCCCAAAAGTGGTTTGACAAATCCATGGAAGTTATCAATGAAAATAATCTTCTTATGCCTGATGGTAAAATATTAAGACCAGATAGAATTTGTTTGACAAGCAACCAAACCATTGTGATTGATTATAAATTCACCGAAGATGAAACCAAAAGTCACCAGAAACAAGTGCTCAACTATATGAACGTTTTACAAGAAATGGGGTATAATAATGTTTCCGGTTATGTATGGTATCCAGAAAAAGAAATTGTAACGGCAGTTGTTTAGTAAATTACTCCTTGCCTCTCATACCATCCAGTACATAGTTAATATTCTTCTTGGCTTTATTGATAGCTTTAATTGATTTATTCGTTATCCTTACTGCCCTAACCGATTGATCAACAGATAATTCTTTCGCGTTCTTAACCATACTTGCAGATTGTACACCCAAGGCTACCAAATCTTTTTTGGCACTGGAAATGTCTCTGATATTTCCATCACTCAGCTTCCCTGCTTCATAGATTTCTTTATACTTCACTGATTTTTCGTACAAATCGAATGATGAATTCTTAAATTCATCATACTCTACAATACCTATATCTGCAGGTCTATCGCTCTTTTTAGACTTACCTGACTTTTTTTCCTGAGCACTAACAGCAGACACACACATAACCATTATAAACAGAATAAATACTGTACTTTGTAATAATTTCATAACCTCTAATTTTAGGTAAAATTACTAAAACATTTTTAATTGAATTTCGTAGAAAGCATTTAGTTTGTGTGGTAAAAGATTTTGGGACAATGAATTTTAAAAACCATATTATTGGTTCAGCGATCATTACGCTGGTGATCGTTCTTTTAATTATTATTAGTTTTTATAACTACTTAATATTTCATGCATTTGTAGAAGGATTTAGTATTGCCATAGCGGTGGCCATGTTCATCATATCCTGGAATACTAAAAAATACTCTGAGCATTTTGGATTGGCAAGTATCGGTATTGCATACTTGTATGTAGGAACACTTGACTTTTTGCATGTTTTAGCCTATCAGGGGATGGGTGTTTTTAGTACAGATCAGTACACTACGCAATTGTGGATTTCGGCAAGATACATTGAAAGCATTTCCATTTTACTGGCTATGATCCTGATTGGCAGGAAAGTAAAAAAATCGTACAATCTTATTCTATTGGTCTATTTCATAATAACTTCAACAGTTATTTTAAGTATTTTTTATTATGATATTTTCCCTTTATGTCATATTCCGGGAGAAGGACTCACGAATTTTAAAATAATAAGTGAATACATAATCAGTGCGATTTTAGTTGCAACAATCGTTATCCTGCTTAAAAAAAGAAAACAAATTGAAAAAAGAATCTTTAACGACCTGATTCTTGCACTGGTTTTTACCATTATTGCGGAACTTTCCTTCACTTTTTATGTGGATATGTATGAAATTTCAAACTTAATAGGGCATCTATCCAAATTGGCTTCATTCTATTTTATATACCGATCCATAGTATATACAGGTTTGAAAAATCCA
>PKSZ01000146.1 GCA_002869425.1 Marinilabiliales bacterium | reverse complement strand
ACGGCATTCACGCTTGGACATTCTGTAACACTTGCCTTGGCCAGTTTGCAAATTTTGATTTTTCCAACAGATATAATTGAGTTTTTAATTCCACTTACCATATTCATAACCGCCATTGGAAATATTTTGTATAAAGGAGAAAATATGAGCAAGCGGATGCACAACCTGAAGTATGTGCTGGCAATGTTTTTTGGTTTGATTCATGGCTTGGGTTTTTCAAACTATCTCAGAAGTTTGCTGGGAATGGAAGGCAATTTGGTGAAGCCATTATTTGCTTTTAACATTGGTCTTGAAATTGGTCAGATAACCATTGTTATGTGTATATTATTGATGTCATTTCTATTTCACCGTGTAATGAATACAAAGCATCGGGAATGGAACCTTGTAATATCAGGAGCAGCTGCAGGAATCAGTTTTATTCTTATGCTTGAAAGGTGGCCCTGGTAGATTTAGGATACTACTGCAATCAGAATTGTTATATAGATTATCATAAAAGCCAGTAAGGCAAGATTGGCTGCAATGCCAATGGTGCTGAATACTTTTCCGAGTGTGGCAAATGTTTTTCCTGCTTTTTCAGTTGTAAATTCAGATTCTTTTTGCAACGCTTCGTTAGACCATTTTAGCCCAGGGATTCCCCATATCCATCCAATGTATGGAATTGACATGGAGACACATCCCCAAATGAAGGCTTTTACTGCAAGATCATCGTTGTTGGGTGATTTTCGTATATTCATGATTATAAATTTATAAAAAATGTTCAGAATCTTATTCAATTACTACCTTTGATCTGCTTTTTATGATAAGGCTGGAAGACATATCATTATCGTACGGTGAGAAAGTTATTGTAGAGAATCTAAGCTTTCATATACCACGCCAAAGTAAAGCCTGCTTATATGGTCCTTCAGGAGGTGGTAAAACTTCTTTATTGAAAACACTTTTAGGTTTTGTAATTCCTGAAAAAGGAAATTTTTTTGTTGACGGTGACAAAGCAGAAGAAACAAGCATCTTAAAAATACGACAAAAAATATCCTGGTTGCCACAAAATGTGAATTTGCCGGTACATTCTGCGGAAGAGTTGTTGCTGGAGTATTTTCCAGTTCAGCATAAGGATGTTGCCATTGATTTTTTAGAACAGTTTGGTTTGTGTTCTGAGTTTTTACAGAAACCCTTTACGGAAATGAGTGGTGGTCAAAAGCAAAGGGTATTGTTATCTTCCATTTTGTCTCTTCAAAAGCCTATATTGTTGTTGGATGAACCCACCTCAGCTTTGGATGATGAGTCTGTGGAGAAGATTATGGATACCATTTTTAATTTGGAAAATATTACAATGTTATCCACATCACATAATCCCAGATGGATAGAACGATGTAATGTGCATATCAGGATTGGTGAATGAAAGATACAATGGACATATCATATTTCAGCATCCTGATAAGTTATTCGGCACTTGTAATTCCTGTACTTATATTTTTATATTATAAGATTCGCTTGATAAAATCAATGTTGCTTTCTGTTCTTCGAATGACGGTGCAGTTGTTTTTTATGGCCTTGTATCTTGAGTATATTTTTAAATGGAATAATGCTTGGGTTAATAGTGCATGGGTTTTGATTATGGTTGTGGTGAGCGCTGTTTCAAGCATCAGACACAGCAATTTGAAATTGAAGTACTTTTTATTGCCAATTTTGTTTTCTGGCTTTTTGAGCTTATTGCTAACCGATGCATTTTTTCTGGGGGTGGTTATCAAATTAGAGTATCTTTTTGAAACTCAGTATTTTGTTCCAATATCAGGAATGATACTTGGGAATATATTGAAATACAATATTATAGGATTGACTGAATATTACTCATCCATTGGTAGAGATCAGGATCTTTACTATTTTTTGCTTGTACACAACCACCCGAAAAAGGCAAGAGTTCCTTTTATCCGAAGTGCATTTAAAAAGGCCATTAGTCCATATATTGCAACCATATCGGTAATTGGTCTCATTTCTTTACCCGGAATGATGACAGGTCAGATATTGGGAGGAACTTCACCTGTAATTGCAATAAAATACCAGGTATTGATCGTTATTGGAATTTTTATTGCCTGTATTCTTAATCTTTATTTGTCTATTTTATTTACAAACAGAAGTGTTTTTGATGCATATGGTAGTATTAGGAAAGGAATAATGCGAAAAGAGAAGAAGAATAAATAAATAAATACGCAATTACTACAAGATTTATTTATGATTTTATCTTGTTTGAGGCATTTGCCTAATTTTGTAAGCAAATAAAGTAATTATGTACAATTGGCGTTTTAATGAGAAAGAATCCTTACTCGAAGTGCAATATGATGGTGAAATACCTATAAATGATATTCAGGTAATGCTAACGGAAATGGATGAAAAGCTAAACGGAACATATAATGAGCTTCGGGTGCTTATTGATGGCAGGAAAGCAGATTATGTGGTTAATAGCCTGAGTGAGCTTGAAAAGATAGGAAAGATAGTGATTTCATTGAAACAAAGAGTGAGAAAAATCAGGCATGCAACAGTTTTTGCTGAAATCATGCCACCAGCAGTTTCTTCTATCTTTAAGCAAAAAGTAAAACAGCTAGATGGTTATGAATATGCCCTCTTTGGGAGCATCCATCAGGCCCGTGAATGGCTTAACCTGGATAAGGTATAACTATGGCTTCATTCTACGCGATGGAAGAGCGTATTCTGCATTGTATATAACATCAGCATAAGTAGGTCCGAATTTTCTTTGCAACCAGGTTATTAATTCCTGAAATTCGAATGTACTTAACCATTTTAAGGATTTGTGAATTTCTCTTTTGAGAATCTTTTTATCGAAACTAACTTTTTCGATAATCATTTTTTGATATTCCAGCATCTTCCTCATAACAGCTATCTTTTTAAGGTGAAACGAAACAAATAACGTTCCGGTATTGATAACCGGTAATCTTGTCATATCTTTCACTAAGATAACACCAAAAAGGAAGAATTGTTGTCAGTTTTCTGTTAAGAACTGTTAAGAGAAGTTATGGTATTGAAAATACAGCTTACTGTGTAATTTCAAATTCAACCCTGCGATTTTTCTGTCTTCCTTCTTCTGTTCTGTTATCAGCAATGGGTTTGGTGGCTCCATAACCATTTGAGGTTATTATATTGGCATCAACACCTTTAGAAACCAGATAGTTTTTTACTGCCATTGCCCTGTCAATGCTTAATTTGTAATTGCTGTTGGCATCGCCTGTATTGTCTGTATGCCCCGATATTTTTAGTTTATATGCTGTTTTCTTTTTTAATAAATCTGATAGTTTGTTAAGGCTGGGTTTCGAGCTTTCCTTGATTGTGGATTTGTTCAGGTCGAATTCAAGATTATTGAAACTCTCGGTAATAACATCCTGTTCTTCCTTTGGAAGGTCTGTATTGTCTGGCTTTATATAAATGTCTTCTTTGGGTAAGTTTAAGTTCTCCAGGTTGTATATATTGATAACATCATCCCATCCCAAACTAACCAGCCATTTTCCATCGGGACTGTAGTTTACAAATTCTACATTCTCTTTGTGATCAGTAAATGTGTACAGGCAACCTTTCTTTTTTAAGTCCCAGAGCTTAATGGTTTTGTCATCGCTGCAACTTGCCAGGATTTTTCCACCAGGACTAAAGCAAACGCCTTTAACAAATTCTTTGTGACCTTTCAGATCATATAATTTCTTGCCGGTTTTTACATCCCAAACAATCACGTTGGGATCAAGATTCGCACTTGCAAAAAGACGTTCATCAGGACTAATGTCAATGTATTGTGTGTTTACAGAGTTGATGATTTTTGCATTTTTCCCAGATTCAAGTTCGTAGTATTGAACACTGTTTGATAATGAAGATGTGGCGCAGATAACATACTTCCCATCCGGACTAAATCTTAAAGCTCTTATGTTTCCTTTGGTTTTACCTATGGTTTGTAAATGCTTTCCAGTTTCAACATCTCGTATTTTAATATAGTTGTCTCGTCCTCCGGAGAAAAGTGTTGATCCATCAGGGCTGTATGCCATGCAAAGAATCGGTTTGTCATGTGCAGGATATGATCGTTTTTCTGTTTTTGTTTTAAGGTCCCAGATTTTCACAATGCCCTTTTTATCACCACTAGCCAGTTGGTTTCCTTTAGGATGAAAAGCTACAGCAACCACTCTTTTTTCGTGTCCAGACAACTTGAATTCTTCCTTTCCTGTTAGTAGATTAAATATTACAACCTCTCCGTCTGCTGTACCATATGCAATATATTTAGCATCCGGACTAAACTCGATCTTTGTTGTGATCATCGGATTCAGGTCGAATGGGATTGAATATTTTGGTTTTACTTGAGCATATGTAGCAATGAATGTTATCAAAAGGATAATAGTAAGGATGTTTTTCATTGGTTGTAAGGCTTTGGTTGGTATTGAATTTAAAGGTAATTAATAATTTTTTTATCTTCAATCATTGAATGTTAAAATTTAGTGACATGAAAGAACTGGACAGTACAAAATACGGATTAAACAAAAGGATTGAGCTTTGTGAAGTTGAACCCGGAAAACTTGGAATTGTAAAGATTAGAAAATCGAGAATTATTCGCAAAGATGCAGAACAGATACTGGATCTTGTTGAAAAAATCAGACAGTCAGAACCACAAAGTAAAATAGCCTTGATTTGTACAAAAAATATTTGTAGCAAATCCATTCGTTTGCTGGACGAAAATGATATAGAAATTATTTATACAGAAGGTTGAAAAGCTTTACTTGTTCAACTTGAAATTTATCGCTTATCCGCCTTCGTCTGTGACAAGGATGTATTGAAAATACAGAAATAAATAAGTCCTCGTTTAAAACGAGGACTAGTTAGAGCAATTAAGTTTCGGCAATGTTTGTGAATGCCGTTTAAGGCATTAAGTTGCATCAGGATGGAAGCCTAATAGAGCTTAATCCATGCAATTGTTTTTATTCGTATTTCAAACGGCAGAACCAGATGGTTTTCCCTTTTTCATCGTTGCCAAAAAACACCGTCTGATCGTCCTGAATATCCAGATAGGGAAAGCTGGCATTAAGAAAATAAATTTGCTTTTTACCATTGTTTCCTGGTCGAACGAAGTTTCCTATTTCAGCATTTTCAACATCAATTTTACATACGGAAGGGAAGATTTTGTTTTGTTCAATTGATTCTAAGCATATCCAAAACATATTATTTCCCAGTTGCTTCATTGCCTGATCTATTGCATATGAATACTTTGCTTCGCCTGCTGTTTCAGATGTGTAATGTGCCTTTAATTTATCCTGGTTGTCAAAATGGAAGCAAATTAAATCCCCAAAAATAGGTCCATCAGTTTTGTTAATATGCTGTCCCATGATAAAATATTCGCCGTTATCTGCAATTTCAAAAGATGCTCGTTTGAACTTTTTACCACTATATTCAGCTCCTTTTTTCTGTCCTGGAGGCATTTTTTTCTTTGCTTCAAACTCTTCAAGATCTGTTGAAGTAAGATAGTCGATTTTACCCTTAGAGACTTTCATTACCTGCACTGCCTTGTATTTCCCTGATTGGTAACACTGATTCCAGTACTTACCTTCTTTACCTAAATGTGCCGGACCGTAAATATAAAAGCTTAAGTCATTACCGGAATAGGTAACAACAGCTTCATCAATTTTCCATCCTATTATTTCAGGTTTGAAAGATATTCTGTTTACAAGTTTGCATTCAGAGTCGAATTGAATAAAGGTAAAATTGTCTTTTTCCGGGTCTCTTTTGTATTTTTTGTTGCCAGGTTGCAAGTCGATGGGTGTTAGAATCATAATTCCACCAGCGATACCCGTACCTTCTTTTCCTATCTGGTCGTTGGTTATGGTTCTGAAAAATGCAACTTCCTGTGGGTATTAAAACTTAATAGGAAGGTCTCCAACCATATCCAAATCTTTATTGAATTTGATGAGGTGAAGATCTGTGTGTTCTTCATTCACATCAAAATCTTTCGACATAATTTTACCATTCCTGATTCCTGCCAGGAAGTATAAATCTCCATTTACATTGTCCTCAAATGCTGTTGCGACACTTGGTAATGCTATGTCCTGTGGTGGATTCTGGCAGAATTTTACAATGTATTTGTCACCATCTTCAGTTCGGGGTTTTACTTTTTCAAGAATTTCTGTAGAGGATGTGTAATCCTGATAATACCAACTCCATTTGTATGTTGTTCTTTTCTTCTTAAGCTTTAGGGCTGTTCCGGGAAAACCTGCTACTACGTTTCCATCAACATGATAGGTTTCTCCTTTGTATCTTCCTTTGGTTTTTTCACGATATTTATCAAGAGAAACTTCTTTTTCTTCCATGTTTTTGAAATTGAAGTCTTTATCAAATGTATACACCTGGAATTTGAATTTTACTTCTTTTAGCTTGTTCACAATTTTGGTGCTATACGTTAATATGTAATCCCCTGCATCATTTCTTTCAACCGATAGTAGTTCTCCTCTTTTGGACTTTCCTGTTATTTCATATGTTTTTTCAAGATCAATTTTTTGTGCTTTTGTCGGACTCGTGAAAAAGCATACTGCAATCAATATCGTTACGTAAAAAAATGTTTGTTTCATATCTTAAAATTATTGGGTTTAATACAAAAATAAACAAGATATTTTATCTGTGTAAAATGTAAATGGCTTGTTAATCAAAAAATTGGTAATTAAATGATTAAACCCCCTAATTAGACGATTAGTTTCATACGGGATGACACGAAACATTGATTTAAATTTACATATGTACATAAATTATTATATTTTTGAAAGCAGGAAATGTAATCAATTGATAATCTATTAGATAGTAAACTATGGTGCAAAAGCGAGGATTGGTTTCAGTTTTTTTAAATACAGTTGAAAAAGTAGGCAATGCATTACCACATCCTGCTACATTATTTGGGATTTTTGCCCTGTTGATTTTGATACTATCGGCTGTTTTTTCAGCCTTGGGAACTTCAGCGGTTCATCCAGGTACCGGAGCTGTTTATGAAGCTGTAAATTTATTGTCACAGGACGGGCTGCATCTTATCTTAACCAAAATGGTTACCAATTTTACGAGTTTTGCACCGCTGGGAATTGTGATTGTAGCCATGCTTGGAATAGGCCTTGCTGAACATTCAGGACTTATTGCAGTAGTGATAAGAAGTCTTGTACTGTATTCGCCTGAAAGATTGCTGACTTTTATTATTGTGCTTGCAGGTATTATGTCTAACCTGGCATCTAGTGTAGGCTATGTTTTGTTGGTCCCATTAGCAGGAACCATATTTATTGCCATTGGCAGGCATCCGATAGCAGGTATGGCTGCTGGTTTTGCCGGTGTGTCAGGCGGTTATTCTGCGAATCTTGTATTGGGGACAATCGATCCATTATTGGCAGGACTGTCTGAGGAAGCTGCACAGCTGGTAGATCCTGCCTATACAGTGAATCCTACTGCAAATTACTATTTTATGGTGGCTTCAACTTTTTTAATTGCATTACTGGGTACTTGGGTTACTGAGAAAATTGTTGTTCCCCGGCTGGGAAAATGGGAAGGTTCATCCAAGGATAATGAAGAAATTGAAAAACTGAGCAAGGAAGAAAAGAAAGGCCTTTTATGGTCGGGATTGATATTGGTGGGTTTTATTGGTGCAATTTTGTGGTTATTGTTGCCTGCAAACGGAATATTGCGCGGAGAAGGAGGATCTTTATTAAAATCACCTGTTTTGAAAGGAGTTGTGGCTGTGTTGTTTTTGGTTGCAGGGGTTATGGGTCTTGTTTATGGTATCATTACCAAAAAGTACAAAAATGACTCTGATGTAATGAAGGGAATGGCCGACTCTATGAAAACTTTGGCAGGGTATCTTGTTTTAGTGTTTTTTGCGGCCCAGTTTGTTGAGTATTTCAACTGGAGTAACCTGGGAATTATTTTGGCTATAAAAGGTGCGAATTTCATTCAGGGCTTGAATTTAGGTTTAATCCCTCTTGTTATTTTGTTTGTGTTATTTGCAGGATTAATCAACCTTGTGATGGGGAGTGCTTCGGCGAAATGGGCTTTATTGGCTCCAATTTTTGTTCCTATGTTTATGTTTTTAGGCTATACGCCTGAGCTAACCCAGGTTGTATACAGGATAGGAGATAGCACTACCAACATAATTTCTCCAATGATGAGCTTT
>PKSZ01000617.1 GCA_002869425.1 Marinilabiliales bacterium | reverse complement strand
TGGATATTATGATGCCAGTAATGTCTGGTGATAAAGCAACCAAAGAAATAAAGAAAATTAAACCAGACCTCCCTGTAATTGGTTGTTCTGCTAATAACCTTAAAAAATCAGAAATATCAGAAATAGGATTCGATTCCTTTATAAATAAACCCATTTACAGAGAAGTCCTTATCAAGGAAACCCGAAAATACGTATCCATTATTTAGAGCAAGGAATTCCATAGCCATCCATATAACCAAAATCTTTCCCAGCACACGCAAAGCATACGTTTTTACCATGCTCTTGTGTTATTCTGCTCGCCATGGTCAGTTCATTACACTTCTCACACACAATACTATCGTGTATCGGTGCATATGGAGGTAATTCCACTTGTACATCAGAAATAGTAAAAATTTCTTCAAAAGGAAGTTCCAATAAACCAAAAGAAGCTTCAATACCTGCTTTTTTCATTTTAAGAGCCAACTCTTCATTATGATTTTTCTCAACCACTACTTTTTGAAACAACTCATAAAACTCGGGATGTTTTGAACGTAAAAAATCCCTTGAGTTGTTTTTTCCTATAATTCGCAATCCCTTTCCATTTCGTTTAACCAGGCTAAACGCATTTTTTCCTAAATCCTTAAATATTAATGCATTATTACCAAACGAACACCCAGTTACCAATTGTAAGCCATCTGTCATACAGTTGTTGGTTTCTGTAATCAAAACCAAATCTTCCAATCCATCTGAAAGCTGCATAATTTGGTTCATTGCTTTTGTTCCTGACAATATCCCCATAGCCAAACCCGGACAAAAATGACCATGAATTTTTGCAGCCTCCAGCATCAAATCTTCCAACTGGTTATTTTTTATCATTTTGGCTAAATCCCATCTCGGATTGCTTTTATAAAAACCATCCTTCATTTGCTTACCATCTTTGGAAAACCATGATGAATCTGTAGTTTTCACATCAATAACCGGTGTATTGTTCAGAGCATCCAATCCACTAACATACAATTTATTACCGTCTCTCTTCAGAAGCTTAACTGTACTGACTCCAATTGCATTGGGTCTTTTGGGACTTCTTGATGCGAAAACACCCTTTTCTGTTCCATCATATACAGGTCCTCGCAGGCTATAATCTTCTGCTCGATCAAAATGAAATACGATATCAATGTATTCTGCCATTTCTATTTTATACAAACCTTCTTCAAAAGATTTATCAATTTCAACAGTACTAACCTCCTTTTTCATTACAAAAGGATCTGTACTTTCATTGAATTTACTTTTAATGATTCCTATTTGTTTAATTTCTATCATAATCGCATTTTATTTTAGGTATGTAATAATTTTCATTATCCTGTTTAATAATTTTCATATCTACGCCATACAATTTGCAGATATTACCCTCTGTTAATATTTCATTTCCTCCCTGTGCAAATACTTTCCCCTGGTTAAGCATTACTATTTTGGTGCAATATCTTGAGGCAGTATTCAAATCGTGAACCGAGATGGCTATACCAATTCCATCTTTAGCCATACGCTTCAATAGGTTTAAAACTTCTATCTGGTGACGTAGATCCAGATTTGCAGTGGGCTCATCCAGAAAAATAAATCTTGGATTTTGGGCTAATGCCCGGGCAATAAATACTCTCTGTTTCTGTCCACCACTCAGCTCTGTGACATTTCGCATGCTAATATCTTCAAGGTCCAACGATTTTAAGACTTTAAGCACTATTTTATGATCATTTTTTCCTGGTCGCCATGAAATATAGGGTTTGCGCCCCAACAAAACAGCATCATATACCGAAACAGGCATTATTCGTCCAAAACTTTGAGGTACATAAGCCATCTGTTTGGCCAACTCCCTACTATCAAAATTTTGCAATTGCTTAAAGTCAAGCGAAACAGTCCCCTCTCCTGGTTTATAAAGACCATTGAGGCATTTTATCAGTGTACTTTTGCCAGAGCCATTAGGACCTACCAAACCTACAAAATCACCTTCATGAAATTCTAAATTCACTGCCTGCAAAACAGGTTCGCTGGCATAAGCAAAAGTGAGATTCTCTGCCCTTATCATTGCCACTGCCCCCTTCCTATTCCTTTTATCAACAAGTAAATAAACAAAGGTGCTCCAATAAATGAAGTCAATATTCCTACAGGAATAATAACTGGAGATAAGATGGTTCTTGCTGCTATATCTGACACCAGTAGAAACACACCCCCTGCTAATGCTGATGCCGGAATCAAAAAACGATCATCTGATCCAATTATGCGCCGGGTAATATGTGGTACTACAAGACCAACAAAGCCAATAATACCATAGAATGACACTACCATTGCTGTAACCAGTGAAGCAACCAGCATTGAAACGATCCTAAGCCTTTCAACTTTAACACCCATACTTTTGGCTACTTCATCCCCTGCATTCATGGCATTATAGTTCCACCTGTTGAAGATAAAATATGATAGAGCAAGAACTGTAACAATACTCAGTATATAAAAATCATTCCAACTTGCTTTTCCCAAATCTCCAAACATCCAGAATACTATTGAGGAAAGCTGTATATCATCAGCCATATATTGTAAAGCCGATGTACCTGCAACAAACAAAGAACTGGCAACTACGCCACTAAGAATAATAATTTCAGGCGTAGATCCTTTCAATCTTGAAAGTAACAATATAAATGCAGTACTTATTAGGCTCCACACAAAAGCAGATGAATTAACAATATACGGAGCATTAAAAAAATTCTCTGAACCAGCAAAAGATGAACCTGCCCCAAGAATAATGATAGCAAAAGCAGCACCAAAGGCAGCTGCATGTGATATTCCCAGTGTTACAGGTGAAGCAAGTGGGTTTTTAAGTATCCCCTGCATTGCTGCTCCCGAAACAGATAAAGCAGAACCCGCAATTACTGCCGACAATACTCTTGGCATTCGTATATTCCACACAATATGTATAAAATTGCTTTCTCCTTTCTGAAATAAGGCCATCAATGTTTCAGATAATCCAGTACGAAATGCACCTAGACATAATCCCATCAGCATAAAAACCAGCAATAGGACAAATACCAATATCATAAAGATACTTTTCTTGCGTAAAGTCAGTCTATATTTACTATTTATGGTATCTCTATGCTCTTTCATTATTGATCAAAATCTTCTCTTCGTACATCACCATATAATGCGTTCATTTGTTCACCTACTGGCTCCGATAAGAAAATACGATAAATTTCATCTTCTTTGGCTTTAATATCCATATTGCTAAATTGTTCAGGATACAAAACAGAAGCAACATAATATGCATTTACCAATACTGTTGCAAAATTAGTAGAATACCAGTTATATGGATGCAAAAGATAAAGATTTCCTGATTGCACAGCTTTCAGATATTCATAATAATTATCTGAACTTAATTCTTCTTTTGCAATAGAATAGCCATTTATATCAATGAATATTTTATCAGGATTCCATTGAATAAGTTGCTCCTTATCAATGTAAATTATTTTCTTTGAGTCGATTACAGATGCACAATTGTTTGCATGAATCAGCTGAAATATGATATAATCCGGTTCTGTTGAAAACAATCCATGTGCACCTCGTGAAGATAACCCTCCCATATAAACTGTTTCATTGCTATTAATGCCCTTTGTTTTCATTTCCAGATCCTCAATAAGCGAATCAATTCCCTGGATAAGTGATTTTGCACGCATTTCCTTACTCAATACTTTACCCAGCAACTGCAATGCCGGAAATAATGTTTGATCACTGGTTTCCAAATCTCCATAACGAATTGCCAATACAGGAATTCCTGTCTGTTTTTGCAGTCTGTCTGCCTCTGTTCTTGTACAATAAGACATAATAATAAGATCAGGATTAACGGATGAGATCAATTCAGGATCACCACCATGAATTGGACCAATAACAGGCAGTGAATCATATAAAGGATTCGCAAAATTATAAGGTTTACGGCTTCTTTTTTCTATTTCTTCAACACCGACAACCTTTCGACCACAATCAAGGTAAGATATCAATCTTAGCGATCCCGCTTTAAGGCCAACAATCTTTTCAATTTTCCCATTAATTGAAACTTTGCGCCCAAGCATATCTGTATATTCAATTGAATTTTCTGAACTTTCAGATTCCTGGTAAGAACACGCATTAAATGTTATAAAAACCCAGCATAGAAATAAAATACTGTATCTCTGCATACTTTAAAATAGCGCTTTTACATTAATAAGAAAAGTTCTGGGTGAACCTGCATAGTATACGGCGCTTCCATTGCTACTATCATCAGATACATCTATGCACCCAACATATTTTTCATCCGTTAGATTTAAAAGCTGACAAGAAATTGCAAGATCTTTAAATATCGATATATCTTTAAAAGTATATGACAGGTTCGCATCGATAACCGTATAAGGAGCAACCCGCTCAATATTGGTAGCATCACCATAGCGCTCTCCTGTATATCTTATCATAGGAGCAAAAGAGAGGCCCTTCCAGGTATATGATCCTCCAGCTTTGAAATAAAAAACAGGAGTTGCCGGGGATTGATTACCCTCAACTTCAATAACGGAATAAGTGGCTCCGTCTTTTCTCAAAATATCATCATTGTAACTCATTTTGTGATAAGCAGGATTGATGAAAAATGAAAATTCATCAACCGGATAATAATATATTTCCAGATCTGTTCCATAACTCGTCATTTCACCTGCATTCTGATAATAATCAAGATTTACCTCTGGGTTATAAACCGAAGCCAGCACATCATGATGCATGGCATAAAATACTGATGAGTTTACAGATATCTTTTTACCCGAAAATCTGTATCCCAGATCGAAATTATCAGATGTTTCCATTTCCCATGAATCGAAGATATTCTGTAAGGTCATCCCTTTTGACATAAATTTATCCATGTTTTTAATATACAGGCTGATTATCGGGCTATACATATATGGTCTCATGTAGTTTCTACCATAATTGAAATACACCTGGCTTTTTTCTGTAATGTTATAACCAACTCCGGCAGTTGGCAGCAATTTAAAGAAATTAATTTCATCCAGATGCAATGCCTCTGTAGGTTCACTGTTAAGTTCTGTTGCTGAAAGTGCCTGATAAATATCACCTTCTGCATCATGAAAGTTAAAGGCTTTTAATCCGGCCTGAAAGCGAAAATTACCAGTTTTTGCTGATACCTTAATGTAAGGACTATGAATCTGTCCCGGTTTTTCCTTCTTTACAATATATGCATAACCCAGATCTTTTAATCCATCAGGAATTATCGCTTTTTGATACACACTGGCATGATTATCACATGATTCAAACCAATAACCTGCCGAATATGATAAGTTCCTGTATTTTCCACTAACTTCAGGAATAATTCCCATCCTGTCTATATCTCGCACCCTGTTGAATACTAGAAAATTTGAGCCTTTCTGAACAGTTTCCAAATAACTGGCATCTTCACCAGAATAATACATCCGCAGGTTGGTTTTAATCTGCTCATTAAGTTTATAATGAACAATGCCAAATATATCTTTATTTATAAACTCTCCAGTATTGTAGTCAAAATAGTTAACATCTTCTGATGGATTACCTGTCAGTTCTGTATTATATGTAATGTCATAATCTTCTTTTATATTTTCAGCATTTTCATAATTTAATTTCCTGAAACTATTTCTATTGATGTTGTTATAGTTTGTGAAAATTTCCAATGTAAAATCTTCTCCAATATTCTTAGTAATGCCCATCATGGAGTTATGCCGGGGACCCAGCTTGCCCTCTCCTTTCCATTTGTCGGCCAGTGTATAAGAATAAGAAACAAAAGCATTTGTACCTGTTTGAGGAATTCCAAAATCAGATCTTACAAATGATCGCATAAACGAACTGCTTCCAACTGTCTGATCCAATTCAACACTGAACTCTTCTTTTGGACGCTTAATTATCAACTCCAGTGCTCCTCCTTTATTTCCTGTTGCTGTTCCCAGATCAGCTGGAGTAGCTCCTTTATAGACTGCGATTCCATCAATATTTTCAGTATCGTATATATTATCGCGTGCACCAATAGGCATGATTCCATAATTCGGAAAACCTTCAATGGTTAATCCTCCAAAATAGTTTCGAACACCTCGCAGTCGCATTACTTTATCAGAAAGGCCATAGGCATCTTGTGATTCAACATCGATACCTGGTAAAATATTTATAGAATTGTAAACACTACTTTTTGCAGGAATTCCTAACTTTTCAAGTCCTTTACTTGTTATCTCTGTTCCGGTATATAATTCTTCAGCAGCTCTTTTTACAGGTCTGGTATACGTTGCATTAATTGTAAATTCATCCAGTTGAATGGATTCTTTGGATAGTTCAATCAATATTTCAGGACTACTTGCCTTTACGGTTTTTGATTCATATCCCAAACAAGAAATTTTAATTTCAGAATTTTCAGAAACATTTTTCAATGTCAATTCTCCGTTAATATCTGTTATGCCACCTTCCTGGGTGTTTTCAATAATAATGTTTACACCTTCAAGTGCTTTCTTGTTTTCCTTATCAGTAACTTTTAAGCTTATGGAATGTTGCGCTAACAATTGGAATGGTAATATAAATACCAACAAAGCAAAAAATACAAACTGTTTCATCATATTAATATTTGTAATTTCGTAACACTTCTTACCAGAAAATAATTCTATTGATATTGCAAATAATCAGTAACTCTTTTTCTTATATGCCATTGTCAAGTCATTATAAATATGTGTTACTTATTGTCATTTAGTAACACTCTTGCAAATGTATTAAAGTTTATGAATAAACAATACCCCAATTATCTCTTTGTGATGAAATATGTTTTACAAAAGTAAATCCATAAATTGAGAGAAATATGTATCAAATACTGTCAGATTACGTATTTATACGAGAATTTCATTTCTTTGTAATATTCACTAAAACAAGAAAAGTATGAAAAAAGCATTGATGATTTTAGGCTTACTGCTTATTGCGATATTTGGTAATGCACAAACGAGTGTTTCTATTTATGACATTCAGTATACTACAGATGCGGCTGGTGATTCGCCATATATTGGACAACAAGTAACGGTTACCGGAACTGTAACTGACACTATATCCGGTGCATACTGGATACAGGATGGAAGTGGAGCCTGGAATGGAGTGTATGTTTACGATGATATTTACTACCCAAATCCCGGTGATAACATTACCATAACTGCTGTAGTAGATGAATTTTACGACCTTACAGAACTGAAAACAATTACATCATTTACAGTTAATTCATCTGGAAATACCATTGACCCGGTTGAGATATCGACTGCTGAAGTTGACGCTGAGCAATATGAAAGTGTTTTGGTAAAAGTTGTTTCAGCTGAGTGTGTGAATGCTAATGCTGGATACGGAATGTGGGGAGCAACAGATGGGTCTGGAATTACTTTGGTTGATGATAAACTTTATCCCTTTTCAGCTATTCTTGAAAACCATTATGATATTACCGGTATTGTTGAATATAGTTACAGTGAATGGAAGATATTACCCCGATTCCCTGATGACATACAACTTTCATTAGCAGAATTAAGTAGTACTGCTGAAACCATAAAAGTAATGTATTACAACCTTCTGAATTATCCGGGAACAGCAAGTGACAGATATATTGATTTTCAGACCATTATGCAGGATGCAATGCCGGATATTATTGTAGTAAATGAACTTGAGAGCGAAGCCGGAGCAAATACTCTACTTAACAATGCGCTGAATACAAATGGTATCAACTACTATCAAAGAGCAGATTTCATTGATGGATTCGGTACAGACAACATGCTTTTTTACAATAGCAATAAACTGGGACTTGCAGCTCAATCAGAAATTGCTACTAATCTTAGGGATATCAACCATTATAAGGTATATTATAAAGCACCCGACCTCGCATCAACAGGTGATACCACATATTTCAATGTTTTTAGCTGTCATTTAAAAGCATCAATGGGATTCGAATCTGACAGGTTATCAGAAATACAAAACTTTTTCAGTTATCTCCAAAACAATAGTCAGCTTGAAAATATCATCATTGGTGGTGATTTTAATTTCTACAACAATACAACAGAAACAGCTTACCTTGAAATGGTTAACCACAATTCATTCAGGATGTATGACCCAATTGGTTCGGGATACTGGCACAACAATATTCACT
>PKSZ01000368.1:2457-3285 GCA_002869425.1 Marinilabiliales bacterium | reverse complement strand
CTACACTAGTTGTGCTCATACGTCCGCTTCCGGCCTGATCATATAAACCAAAAACTCCCAAGCCACTAGAAAGATTATGAAAATAGTGATCGTATGACATAATTCCTGTTATAAAAGATCCCGGAATACTTGTCCATTGATCCCTAAAATTCACCCCTACCCGGCTTCCTGCTGCAGAGCCAGCAAATGATGGACCTAAATACAAGGGTGCTGCATAAAATTGCGTAAGCTGTGGATCCTGTGCATTTAATGCAAAAGTCCAAAACAAAAACAATATGTACAACACTCTTTTCATTTATCTAACCAATGTTACGTCACCTGCTTTAATAAAAGTTTGACCATTAATATATTTTCCCTTCACCTTCCAAACATATACATCCTGCTTGCAAAGCTCATCTCTGTAATAACCATTCCAACCAATATTGATATCAAAGGATTCAAAAATCAATTCTCCCCAACGATTAAAAATCTGCAAATGATATTCTTCAATCCCTTTATTGGCAGGATAGAATACATTGTTGGTATAATCTCCTGCTTCATAAGAACCATCATTCGAACCAGACGGATCGGGAGTAAAAGCGTTGGGAAAAACCAAATCACCAGATTTTCTGACATCTACAGCCTTCTCTACCAATACTGAATCACGACAACCTTCATCTGTCCACACCCAAAGCCAAATATCATATAAACCCTCTTCGGTATACAAGTGCATAGGGCTGAAGTCATCTGAAGTATTTTCATCTCCAAAATCCCATTTCCAGAAGTCTGCTCCTTCTGATAAATTATAACAATGAATCGGTTGATCCGGCAGATACACAACCTTTGGGC
>PKSZ01000368.1:0-2438 GCA_002869425.1 Marinilabiliales bacterium | reverse complement strand
CCAACAGAAAAATAAGCTTCAGGAACTTCAAAAACTTCTATGGTTGCATCTTGTGTATAATCTTCCCCTCCAGGACCAATTGCCTGCAAACTGACATTATAAATACCGGGATCGTAAAAAGTATGAATGGGTTCCTCATGCGTTGAAGTAAATCCATCACCAAAAGTCCATAAATATGATGTTGCATACTGTGTATTATTGGTAAATTTCATTGTAAAAGGAGCACAGCCACTGGCTGAACTACCAAATGAAGCAGTAGGCTCGGCAGGAATTATTTCAACCATCAAACTGGTCGCATCTGAGCAATGCTGTGAATACACCTCCAGCGTTATTTCATAATCGCCCCATTGCTGATAATCAACAGAAACAGGATTTTGTTCATCTGAAAATGTTCCGTTTCCAAAATCCCATGAATAATTCCAATTTCCGGCTGAACTCAGATTATCAATATCAACTATTGTTGATGGATAAGTTTGCGATAAAGGACTTACTGAAAATGACGCTATCGGAGAAGGGTACACAACAAGAGAACTGTAAGCTGTATCTGAACAACTATAAATTGAGCTTGCAATCATTTCAATATTGTACTCCACATCATTGGTCGTATAATTTGCAAAATCATGTGAAGGATTTATATCCTGCGATGTTCCGTTATCTCCAAAATTCCATGTAAAAAACTGCGCTCCATAACTTTGATTGTGAAAGTTAACTTCAAACACTGAACAACCTGAAGTATCATGCATAAAGCCTGCTTCAACCTCTGGATAAATTGTAATTTGTTCATTGGCATTATCTGAACAACCATACTGATTTGTACCCTGCAACTGGATACTATAATTTACCGGACTGCTTAGTTGGTTCTCATACAAATGATATGAAACTTTATATAGNGTTGTGAATCACCATAACTCCAATAATACTCGTCTGCACCCACAGAATTATTGTCAAATTCTGCCATTAAAGGTGAACAACCCGCTTGTTCTTTTACAATAAAATTAACAACAGGACTTGGATAAACATTGATTCCAAGAGAAACAGTATCGTTGCATAAATAATCTGAAACAGCTATCAACTGGACCTCGAAAACAGTATCTGAAGCATACGAATCATTTGTAAACATATGCGTTGGATGTACAATCATTGAATTTGAAGCATCTCCAAAGTTCCACTGATAAGTAGAAGCACCTGTACTCTGATTCAAAAATGAAACATTCAATGGACTACAACCAGAAGTATCACAAATAAATGATGCATTAACATCCGGATACACAACGATTGTTGTTTCCACAGAATCCTGACAACCTGCAATATTACTTACTTCTAATTTTAATGTATTGACATCAGGTGTACCACTGTTGTTTTCATATACATATGTAAAATCAGATGCTGAAGTGGATGAAACTTCACCATTTCCATACTGCCATTGATAATAGTCTGCTCCCTGACTTCCATTATTGATTGTAATTTCCAATGGGCTACAACCTGATTCGGGCATAACAGAAAACTGCGCTTCCGGCTTTGGCAAAACAGTAATTTGCTGACTGACAGAATCCTGACACATATAAATGGACGTTGCAATCAACTGCAAATTATATACCGTATCGGTATCTATGATATTCTGATAATTATGTTGCGGATTTATTTGTGATGAATTTGAACCATCGCCAAAATCCCATTGGTAATAAGCTGCACCGAAAGACTGATTTATCGTACTTATTGTAAAAGGGCTACACCCAATAGTATCGCTTGTAAAAGCCGCTTCAACATCCGGATAAACCGTTAATATCTGGGATAAGCTATCGCTACATCCATAGTCATTTATTGAAATATACTGAACCTCAAAATACGCCGGGCTACTCAAATTGTTCTGATATAAATGTGTGATGGATGAATCGCAACTAATTGTAACGGTTCCATCCCCAAAAAGCCACAGACATGAATCTGTACCTGTTGATAAATTCAACAGCTCTGCTGTATATGGAGAACAACCATTATCAGAAGGAATATCAATAATGGCTTTGGGTTTTGGATAGACCTCGATTGTTTTCTGAACTGTATCATGACATGAAAACCCGGATACTGCGACTAATTCAATATCAAATTCGGCAACTGTATCTGAATTATTCTGAAATACATGAACTGGGTGCATAGAAGAAGATATTCCCCCATCATTGAAATCCCAAATATAAGAACCAGCTCCAATAGATTGATTTGTAAACATTACCGGAAAAGGATTACAGCCTGCTGTATCGACAGTAAAATCAGCTACAACTTCCGGATAAATGGTAATATCTCTTGTTAATGTATCCCTGCAATTGTAATCCGTTTCTGCTATGAGCTCTATACTGTATGTTACAGGAGTACTTACTGAATTCGTAAAAGTATGATTAACCACAGTTGACTCATCAAAAGTTGTATCAGCTTCTCCATCTCCAAAG
>PKSZ01000475.1 GCA_002869425.1 Marinilabiliales bacterium | reverse complement strand
TGATTTATATTTTTCTTTAAGGTGGTTGTATACTTTTTCCTGCCCGGGTAACCATTGTAAAAAAGCAGGATAATCATTGGGAGTAATAACTACAGTTTCCTTTCCTATATTGTTAAGAAAGTGCATCAATCCAAGTGCTGATCCTATAGCATCACCATCCGGATTCACATGCATTACAATACAAAAACTATTGTACTGGCTAATAAAAGATTCAAAATCCTGAATATTTTTCTTCGGCACCCTGCTGTCTGCTTCCATTAGAATGACTGGTGTTTACATTAAACGAAAAAGAAGCACTAAGATAATAAATTATAAGCATGTAAAACATAAATACGCAATCTATAAATTTGTTATATTTACAAGAACACCATTAAACTTTAAGATTATGAAACTTCATGACAAGGGGCACATAACTTTCACAATGATTAAGCCAGGTGCTGTTAGCAATGAATATATCGGTCCAATTCTGGCCATGATCAATGAAGCTGGTTTTCATGTTGCAGCAATGAAATATATTCGTCTTGACAGAGAAGAAGCTGCCGCATTCTACAGTATCCACAGCGATAAACCTTTTTATCATGAACTTGTAGGCTTTATGTCTTCAGGTCCAATAGTTGCTGCAATTCTACAAAAAGAAAATGCGGTTGAAGACTATAGGAAACTAATAGGCAATACGGACCCAACCAAGGCCGAAATAGGAACCATAAGAAAACTATTTGCACAGTCTATCCAAATGAATGCCGTACATGGATCAGATAGTGNTGATAAGAATGCGGAACTGGAATCAGACTTCTTTTTCAGTAAATTTGAAAGGTTTTATATGTAGTAAAGACAGATTATTAACAAAGAATAATTTCGTTAATAACTTCTTCCCCTGCAATATCATTTAATCTTTTCAGGATTTCGCCCCTGATCATCAGAAGTTCATTTTTCACAACTGAAGAAGACAGGTGAACAAAGAGTTTATGGTCTTTTATATAAAGTTTTGAAGTATACCTTGCCACAGTCTTACCAACTACTTCTTCCCAGGAACTGGTAATACGAGCATTTTGAAGACCTGATGAAAGCTTCATGGCTTTAATATATTCCTTAAGAACTTCTCCGATACTCTGTGTATTGTTTCTTCTCATTCTTCAAAAATACTATATCTATGCAATTTACATAAGACTTTTTAATTCAGAATAAACAAACTCCATCAATTCCTTTACGTAGCCTGATGAAAAATCAAAGGCAATACCGGCAGTCTTGTATATTTCAGGGATTGTTGTAGTGTATCCCAGTTTTAAAGCAGCTTCGTATTGATCAATTGCCTGTTCTTTATTTTGTTTATAATTCCTCCAAATTGCAACAGCCCCCAATTGAGCCATAGCATATTCTATGTAATAAAATGGCACTTCAAAAATATGCAACTGCTTCTGCCACATATTCTTGCGATATTTTTCGAGACCATCCCATGCTATTGTTCCTGTGGAAAACTCACCAAAAACTTTATCCCAATACTCTAGCCTTTCTTTATGACTATGATCTGGATTTAAATAAAGCCAATGTTGATATTTATCAATAATGGCAACCCATGGAAGCACTGAAATAACCCCCTCTAGTTGTTTTCTTTTAGCATTTTTTAAATCTTCCGGGTGCTTGTAAAACAAATCCCAGTAATCCATACTCAACAATTCCATACTCATAGATGCTAATTCAGCAACTTCAGAAGGTGTAGATTTGAAATCCACAATATCATAATTTGAACACATAAAGGCATGAACAGCGTGTCCACCCTCATGCATCATAGTTACCATATCGCGATGATTGCCTGTTGCATTCATATAAATAAAAGGTATATTGCTTTCATACAGCGGATAGTTAAAACCTCCCGGAGCTTTCCCCTTACGCGAATCAAGATCAAGAAACTTTCGTGTTTTCATTTCCCTGATCATTTCACCATAACCAGGTTTTACTTTATTGAAACACTCAATGGTTTTATCTACCAACTCATCAGTATTTTCAAAAGGCTTCAAAACTTTTTTGCCTCCAATTTCAACCTCGGTATCCCACGGATATAATTCAGAATAATTAAGGTTTTGCTTCCTGTATTCCTGAACCTCTTTATGAATAGGAACAATGTATTTTTGGATAGATATATGAAAATCTTCGCAATCGGAAACAGAATAATCGAAGCGCCCCATCGAATCAAACATATAATCTCTGTAATTGCTATATCCCGCATTTGAAGCCAATTTTGATCTTTTTATGATCAATTTATCAAGCAATTCATTTAAAGCATCTGCATCCTGAAGTCTTCGATCGTTTATTTT
>PKSZ01000036.1 GCA_002869425.1 Marinilabiliales bacterium | reverse complement strand
TCCGGCCGTGGCCAGAGAACACGGGATTCCCTGTCTTTTCACCATCCATAACATCCACACGGTTAAAACCAACCTGGCGCAGGTCGAAGACCGCGGCATTGATGCGGCCTATTTCTGGCAGAACCTTTATTACGAAAAGATGGCCACGAGTTACGAGCAGGTTCGCGATTCAAACCCTGTGGATCTGCTGACCAGTGGAATATTCGGGGCCCATTTCGTCAATGTGGTCAGCCCCACATTTCTAAATGAAATTGTCAGAGAAAAAAACATTGCAACACCTTCTAATATTCTTGATAAACTCGGCAAAAAAGTAGTAGATCTATTACAGCAGGAAGAAGGGGATGAAAAGGTTCAGGCGGATGGAATGGATATTTCAATATGTGTAATTGATTTTAAAAAAGAAATGGTACAAATTGCCAGTGCGAACCATTACGTTATTGCAATAAATAATGGTGAATTACAGATTATACAAGGCGATATTTACTCTATTGGAGGAATGTTTGGCAAATCAGAAGATGTAAAATATACCAATCATAAGCTTCCTTTAAGTAAGGATTTAAAAATCTATATGCACACAGATGGTTTTCAGGATCAGTTTGGAGGACCAAATAATTCTAAATTCCTTGTTAGCAGATTTGAACAATTGATTGATGACAATCATGAGCGCCCCATGATAGAACAATTGCAAATTTTTGAAGATACCCTGGAAAACTGGAAAGGAAGAAACAGACAAATTGATGATATTCTTGTACTTGGATTCTCCTTTGAAAATCTTAGCCTTTAAACCCAGTGAAAAAAGCATTACTGATCATCGGTATCCTGATTCCTGCAGTTCTTATTTCCATTTTTACTATTGATAAAGGCCATGACTGGGGTGGTGATTTTGCATTATATATCAGCCAGGCAAAAGCCATTCTTTCGGGAACAACCCAGCATCTTTTCCTGGAAAACAGTTACAGTATGGATAATTCTGCCTGGGTATTTGGTCCGGATCTATATCCACCAGGATATCCTCTTATTCTTTGCTTAATAATTCCTTTTACCGGAGTGAATTTTATGGCTTTTAAGATCATTAATATCCTTTTCTACCTGGCATTCTTAATATTCTTTTACGAGACATTACACACAAAAACAAATGCATTGTTCTCCTCATATTTTACCCTGGCTTTATCATTGTGCTATCCTATCATTTACTACACAGATATGGTACTTTCCGACATACCATTTCTGTTTTTTTGCTACCTGTTCTTACATTTGGCATCATCTGAAAAGCAAAGCACCCTCAACATAATACTGGCAGGAATTATTCTTGGTTTCAGCTCCCTGATCCGATCCGCAGGATATTCACTCTTCATTGCCTATGCACTATACCTCTTTTTAATTTTTATTCAATTCATTTATAAAAAAAGAGACTTCAAATTCTTTTTACAAAAAGTGTCTGTGCTATTAATGGCAGGTCTGGTTTTTCTGCCTGGAGTTTTAATATATCCCACAGGTTCTTATGCTCAGGATTTCCATATTGGTATACAAACAATTACTGAAAATCTGATTTATTATCATCATCAATTGTTAAAATTTACGTATTGGGAACCTTTATCATTTTTATTTATTGCAATCTTTCTATTGGGCTTAATTAAGCATTTTAAAAGATCACCCTTAATTTCCTTATGGGTAATTTCATATCTCTCTATTCTCTTTTTTTATCCTAATTTTGAAACAGAGACACGCATACTAATGCCCCTTTTCCCTGCAATGATTTTTTATATTGCAATTGCAGTTTTTGAAATTAAAAAGCTCATTATTAAAAGAATAGGGATCGTTCTATTCGCAGCATTTATTATTTTTTCAGGCATCAACAATTTCCATGATGCATACAAGGACTACAAAGCCAAAAGTACAGACGAAATTTGCAATTCCATGTCAAAAGATGTTTTTGATTTTGTAAAAAATAACACTCCAGAAAATGCTATTATTGCCTTTTTCAAGCCTCGCGTACTACGATTGATGACAGGGAGAAACGCGATTGCACTATTTGAAATCAAAGAAATACTAAATTCTAAAGCTGATTACTATATTGATGCTTCATGGGCAGGAAATACAATTAATCACGAAAAATTCACATTGATATATCAAACAGATAGAGCCCGTATCTACAAGATATTACGATAATCCAAATAGCTAATCATTAAAGACATCATGCAGAACATCTAAGGATTTTATATCTCCAAGAGAATCGATATGAAGTTGATAATATTGAACAATGATATTCAATATTTCATATCTTTCTTTCCCCGACAAAACAATGCTTTCCAATCCATCATAGTTCGTTGTCAATAAACTACTCAATAAATTGGCCTGATTTTTTTTCAAAGTATATGCATGCAAAGGCTCTGTTGAAACAAAGGAACCATTCAGCATATCAAAAAACGGATTATCCTTATCAAAAACACCATTGGGTGCAAATCCAAGAAAACGAGATAATTTTAATAAAAATAGAATGTGGAAGTTTGCAACTCCCTTGTCAACTCTATCAAAAAGTCGAATGGAGTTATATATAAAATCAAACATTTCATAATTCTTTTCCTCCTCCCGAATTGCCTTATTTAGAATTTCCACAAGGAACAACGAAACTGTACGCTTAACAAAACTATTGATAACTGATTGTAGTGGAATACTTAGGCGTACTTCACTAATATTCTGAATGTCTTTTTTTGAATTATAAAAGAACTCCAGTTCCACGAGGTAAAAAGCTTGCGTTAATGAACCTTTTCTGGAAGATCTCTTGTTTTTACTCCTGCGCACTGCAAAAGACTTTTTTCCGAGTTCCCGAGTAAGAATATGTACAATATTTTGAGTATCAGAATATTTAAACTGATGAAGAACAATTCCTTCAGTTTTTACATTCATACGACTAATTAATTAGCATAAACTTTGCCACATGAGTTTTTGAACCATCCTCATTTGTACAGAATACCAGGTAAATACCTGATCTGACCCTCCTTCCATCAAAATTGTTGCCATCCCAAACAGCTTGTCCGCCCTCTGCTTTTGTTTCATAAACCAGATTACCCGAGATATCTGTTATTTTCACACTGGAATTGGTCACCAGATTTGTAACCGTTATTTTTCCTGTGTAACCCGGTCTAATGGGATTTGGATATACATAGACATCCTTATAGCCATCCTTACCTTCAGTTGCAATTCCTTTGTATGAAATTACACCTTTATCTGTTCCAAAAAACACTTCACCACTATCTCCATCAATCGCAATAGAATTTACTGTATTGGATAAAAGAGGACTATTCTCAATATTAAAATTCAGTATTTGTTCTGTACCATCTTCTGACATAAGAAAAACACCTGCATTTTCTGTTGCAAACCATTTTTTATTTGAACCATCCACAACAATATCGGTAATTACCTCTGTTTCGAGAAGATATTGGGCTGTTCCATCCATATCAACAATAATATGGGAAGCATAGAAATTTTCACCAGAAAAAACATTCTCAGGATTATAATATACCACAACCCCTTGATTGGTTCCAACCCAAACATAGCCTTCCTTATCTACCGCTAATGAATAAATATCATTGGTAATCAATTCATTATATTCGTCCTTTACACTCATGACCTTATACTGATCATCATCATAATTGTCGAATGTGCCATTTTCATTAAAAACAAAAATTCCTCCACCTCTTGGCAACATAAGCCATTTATTATTATCGGGAGTTATAATTATATCGCCAATTAATCCATTATTAAACTCATCGCCAATTTCCAAAGTTTCCCAGGAGCCATCACTCATGCGAACAGAGACTGGATTGCTTACACCAGAATTGGTAACCCAGAGATTATTATCCTCATCAAAAGCCAGACTTCCTATTTTGTAGTGAACATCGGCATCCAAAGACCGCAGTGTACTATTATCGCTTCTATACACAGTTTTTAATTCAGATCCTGAAAACTCAAGCAATCCACCGTTCCATGAGCCAGCAAACACCTGATTGGGATCTTCCGGATTTACAACAACCGATACAACATCTACGATATCACTGGCAAAATTTCGGGCATATGACCATGTTTCGTTTTCAAAGATATTTACCTCAGAAGTATTCCACGAATTATTCCAGGTTTGGTCTCTTGCTCCTGCAGCAACAAAAAGCCTACCTCCCTGGATATCCATATCGGTTACTTCATCACTAAAAGGTCCATTGGGAACATAATAATAAGCTTCTCTCTGAGGTGTCCATCTTATTAATCCATTATTCATATCTGCAATCCATAAATCGCCATTGGAATCGTACAAGGCATCTTCCGGTCTGGAATTGCTATACGATACTACATCCTTTCCCTCATCTGTAAATCTTGTAACTTTCCACCATGTTGCGGACATTGCGACTCCATTGCCACTTGATAGTCCAATACAATCAGCAGTATCAGCATAATACCATCCATTATCATCCATATAGTATAAGGTGTCAATCACGCTCAGACTATTAAAATTGAACCATACTTCATCATCTACCACAGTTAAAGCATTGAATGCCTTATTATAATTGGGGATATTTGTAATCCTGTTCCAGTAGACATAATTGGCCAAATTCGGACTATTCAGATCCGCTTTGTAAATTCCAGACTCAGTAGCTGCATAAAAATACTCCCCATCACTATCAAGTTCATATATATATTTATACGTTCCTGCCTCCCCAATGTAGTAGGTATCATATATTTCCCGACGTTCAATATCAAGAACTACAATTCCAAATCCCATCGACAAGTAGGCATATTTTCCACTACAATAAATATTATTTATTGTTTTACTTGCTGAAATCTGTTTCCGTTTAATGTCTGCAATATTTTGAATATTATTCTTTGAATCAATCAGGTCGAGGTTACCATTGGTATAACCAATTATCAATGTAGAATAGTCTGAACTATAGGAAATTGCTGAAACCCCAATATCTGTAAGTACATTGGCTTTTGATAGCTTCTCTATTGAATTATCAAGCTTATTAAACGAGAAAATCGCTTCTCCCGTTGCACAATAAATCTTCGAATCTGATGTTGCTACGCGGCGACCATGAACATATGGTAAGTGATCCCTCCATTCACCCACAGGAATCTGTGAGGAAACATCCAAAACAACAAACAACAATAGTACAATCAGGAAATGCTTCAGCATATTCGAATCGTTTATTTTATACAATAATAACAATTCTTAAACTAATATTCAGGGAATTTATTATGTAATCCAGATGAAAAAGCTACGCTTTTAGATGATACACTATCAAATATAGATTGCATTTGTTGTGTATTCTTATCCTGTTTTAAAAAATTCAATAATCGAGAATTAAGGATTCTTTTTCAGATATTCAACTAGCTTATTCACAGCCCGGGCCCGGTGGCTAATCTTATTTTTCTCAGCAAGACCCATTTCCGCAAAACTACAGTCTGCTTCATCAGGCTTAAAAATTGGATCATAACCAAAACCCGCAGTCCCTACTGCATGGTCAAGAATTTCACCATCAACAATTCCCTCAAATTGAATATGCTTACCTCCCTTAATAAGATGAATAACTGTACGAAATCTTGCCTTTCTGTTTTGTTCATTGTTAAGGTTCTTCAATACCAGATTCATATTGTCTATTGAGTTTTTTTGCTCCCCGGCATACCTGGCACTGTACACACCAGGAGCCCCATTTAAAGCAACAATCTCAAGTCCCGTATCATCCGCAAAACAATCAAAACCATACTTTTCCTTCACATAAATGGCTTTCGCACGTGCATTTCCTTCCAAGGTAGTTTCATTTTCAGGAATATCTTCACTGCAATTTATTTCCTTCAGCGTAAGTAATTTATAATCCGGACCTAAATGGGCCTCTATTTCTGTCAACTTATGCTGATTATTGGTTGCAAAAACTAACTTTTTCACCATCCTAAACCTCTATTGCTTAATAAACTTTTGTATTTCAAATGAATCATCAAAGGAAACTCGATAATTATAAACGCCTGATCCAAGATCAGATGTACTCACCTGTACTCGATTATATCCCTTTTCCGGACTATCAACTTTGTAGTTACCAACCAACTTTCCTGATGAATCAAATATGCTTATATCCACCTGTGAAACAAATGGTACAATAAAATCTATTATCAACACCTCTTCAACGGGATTTGGAATTGGAGGGAGTATCCTAAAACTCTCACTCAAGGCCTCACACAACCGGTCATTATCTGGATTTTCATCTGCATAACCTGATAAATCAGCACTTACACATGCAAATGCTGGGGGATGATACAGTGAAATCTTGCTTGATGAAACAAATTTATAGGTTTTGGTTTGGCCTGGAGACAGATCAGCAAGCCAGGTTTCCATAAATGATATACCTCCCTCAATTTCAGCTGTCAGGAAAATCGTATCTACAGGAAAAGTACTTAAATTAGCCAATTCACATTGCAAAGTAAGATATTCTCCATCGATATCTGCACTAACTGACTGTACTGCCAAATCGGCTATCATTTCCATCACCTTAACATTTGCAAAGGCACTATCGAGACATCCATATTCTGTTTGTGCCATCAACTGAGGATGATATGTTCCCATTTCAGAAAAAACATAAACAGGATTCTGTTCAAAGAGAGTGTCTTGTGAATCAAAAACCCAGTAGCTGCTCACTGCATCCAACGAAACATCATCGAAATACACGGTTAATGGAGGATTTCCATATTCTGGATAATAATCCAACAAAGCTTCAGGCATAGGATGAACTGCGAGAAATGACTCAGTCGTATCGGCACAACCCTTATCTGAGACAGTTATTAAAATAACCTCATGTCTTCCTGTATCAGCAAAGAAAACATCTGGAGATTGCTCAAAAAACCAACCCTGATTTTCAACAAACCACTTCCGCTGTTCAATGCTTCCACCATCAACAAAACTAGAATCTTTTAACACAACAGAATCATTCTGGCAAATATTGTGCTCACTAAATATGGCTTCAGGCTTTGGATTAACTATGATACTCTTAGTAATGTCAGACTGACAATGATTAAAACTATGAGTACTTATCAAATGAACATCGAAGCTCCCTGCCGTAAAGTATGTATGGGATGGATTTACATCCTGTGAAAAGTTACCATCACCAAAATCCCATATATAACTTGCATCCAAATCCAGATAAGTATCAGTAAGATTATAAAAAACAACCGATTCGCCAACGCAAACATTCCCCGTTTCAAAATCCGGATTTGGTCCGGGATTCACAACCACAGCAACAATTGTATCGGATGAACAACCAAAATTACTTTCTACAGTAAGCTCCACCATATACGTCGTGTCGATGTTAAATAATACTTCCGGATTGGATCCTGCATATACGCCCAGATCTGCAAAATCCCAATGCCATGTATCAACCTGACCATCAGCCACCAAAGACTGATCAGAAAACTGAACAAAATCATTAGAACAGGCAATCTTCGGGTCAAAATCAACCTGAGGAATATGGTGTATATAGACGGCCTTTTCAGTCCAGTTACTACAATCGTTTTCTATACCCACCTGGAGAGTAACAAAATACTCCCCCGCTGCATTATACATTACCGAAGGCATGGAAGCAGCTGAATTCATTCCATTCCCAAAATCCCAGTTCCAGGAAATAAGGTTACTACCATCAGGACTTTGTGTCAAATCATGAAAAGCTGCATAATCACCCAAACAAGTTGTATCCATAATAAAATCTACCACTGGCGCCACTCCCTGGATATTAACCTGTACTGTATCAACAGCTACACACCCCAGATAATTTGTTACTGTAAGATGGTATACACCTGTTGTCTGTATTTCCAATGTAGCATTAGTACTAGCATCACTCCACAAATACACTGAAGCTTCATCCGCATTGCTCACCAGGTTTAAGACATTGCCTGAGCACAAAGATGTATCAGAGCCATACGCCACTTCTGTGGTTTGCTCGAAGTAATTAATCGAAACATTAAAAGTATCAATAGTATAGCTGCATTGATTTGTATCCCTGATTTCTACGGAATAATCGCCAGCAGCAGAAATTTCAATATAATCTAAAGTAGATCCATCCTGCCATAGGTAGTTATACTTTAAACCCAAACCCGGATTGTACAAAACTGTATCACCATAACAGATACTCGTATCCTGCAACACACACACATCCGGATAGCGAACAATCAGACTATCAGTAGATGTAAACCCAAAAATATCGGTTACCGTTACTGAATAAGTCGTTGGTGTTGAACTATAACTTACCGCTATCGTATCTGTAGTCT
>PKSZ01000678.1 GCA_002869425.1 Marinilabiliales bacterium | reverse complement strand
TACTATATTCCTCAATATCAGAAGTTCTAAAAGACTCTAACTTAGGATTCTGCAAAAACTCAACATCAGAAGCCCTGAACACAGTAAAAAAGTCGAAAAGCAACAAACCTGATGTTATCAAAAAGATTATAAGTCCTTTGAGTTTTCCTTTCTGAATAAGTGAATCCAGGTAAAATATCAATCCAATATTCAACAAATAAAAGGCAGGAATAGCTAATCTACCAATGGCTCTAAACTGCTTGGCCACACCCAGAAAATCTGTCAACTCAGGAAAGGCTACAAAGGGCCATCCAAAACTCAGAATCAACAATAAAAAGCCTGTCCACAAAAATACATTTGCTACAAATGATTCCGTTAATACAAGAGCATTTTTCAACCTCTTTCTCTGAAGTAAGAAAAATACAATTCCTACTATCAATATAATGATGGTAAACAAAGGCTTAATCCCATCGAAATATGGAATAAAAGCAAATAAAGAAAAAACCCACAAAAAGGAAAAGCTGGCAACATGACCAAAATATGCCAAACCCTCCCAGGGAATTCTATCCATATTCATTAAATCTCGTAACAAGGGATTATGATACTCTTTAAAGGCTACAAATACTCCTTCCCAGCCCGAAGTAAGCTCGTAAAAACCCCAGGGATATTCCGGTCGATCAGCAACAGAACAACAAGACAAAACCCATAGCTGGTAAACCAGAACGGGTAAAGCAAGCATTAATGCCAAATGAAGCACTTTCTTTATTAGAGCTCTATCTCGTTTTTTTCGTATGATATCCAATACAAAATACACAAAAACTACTGGAGCAATGAATAGGTAATAATAGCCGTGGAAGAAAAGTAAAAATATAAGAAAGGCTGAAAAGACTATAGCTCGTATCCAGTTGGATTTTTCGGCATACAACAATAGCAAGTACAAAGATAAAGGAATAGCAAAAGTTAAGGACAAAGACAAATGACCATACAAACGGCTGATCTGTGGTGAAATAAAAATCAGGATTACGGAAGCAAGTACAGCAAGCGGAACAGAAACCTTTATCTTCCTGAATACCAAATACAAAGAAATACTTGCTACAATAAAAGAAAAGAGAAAAAATAGATTCATTATACCCACAATCTGCGAATGGTTAAATGAAAAAACAGAATCAAAAAACTTAAGTGTATTAACCAGTGGAACATTTCCATCTGTAAAAGCAATATGCTCTCCATAAGGATAATTCATTCCTTCAAAGTGAGTATATGTATCATCTGCTTTTATATGCCATAAAGCCACATAGTAACTTTTCAGTCCATCAGCAGTTTTGGAAAAATAATACTGTCCGGGATTCAAAAGTACTGCTCCAAACTTAAACCATAGAGCTGCAAAAGACAGCACTATAACTATGAGCAATCCTTTATAATGAACGGGAAGCTTCACTATTTGCAGCTTTTGAGTTCAACTTTCAGGTCATCAAGCAGAATCTTCTCTTTTCCCCTATGCCAGTAGTACACTTCAAGCTTGTCACTGGCAAGGAGGCTATCCGGAAAAGTCGCAGTATGTGCAATGGTATTCCATTCGTAGGTCTTCAATTCAGGAATATCTTCAAGATTTAAAGAGGAATATTGAATATTTTGTCCGTCCCGCTTAAAATTAATGACAAAACTTCCTGGATTTTCAGAGGCTGGAAACATTGGAAAAACGCTGATTTTTGCTTCAACTTTACAATTCTTTTTGTTTTCAATATCCTGAAGATTTACTTTTAATCCCGGAGAATAAATATATACAGAGTCCATCTTCATAGAATATTGTCCAGTAACAGCATACTCTGAAGATTGATGAGCCTTATCCCATTCGTTGCCTAACTCTTCAAAACTATTGTTGTAAATGAAATTCTCCTGTGATAATTCGTCAGCTTTATTTATTTCATCTTCCTGTGGCTCATTTGATATTTCGTCCTTCGGTAAAGGTTCAAAAGCTTCCACTGTTAAGTCATCAAGGTATATCGTGTTTTTACTTCTAAGCCACAGATAAACTTTTAAATTGTTACTTTTCAGGCGTACTTCAGGTGTAAGATAATCGACTGTTATCTTATTCCACTGATTCATTTTAAGATTGAAGCGTTTATCCTTTATATCAAATGCCCTGTACTTATATGGAGCTCCTTTGTGATCAAAATGCACAACCAGACTTGCAGCAAGATCATCGTAATTTCCTGTTGGATAAACATATGCACTTACTCTTAACCATGCATAATATTCATCTGTAATCTCGTTGTACCGAACAGTTTTTCCCGGAGAATAAATAAAAGTTGAATCCAGACGAACAGCAAATTTTCCACTATGCCTGATGTTCCTTGAATAATGCTCCTGATCATTAGAATTAGGTCGCTCAAAATCAAGCTTATAAACCAATTCTCTTTTATGTTTATATTCGTCAGTAAAACTTTCTTCCCCGGTAAATGACCTACTGATCAGTAATAGATCCCTGTCTTCATCTGTAACACTTGTTTTTCCAAATGTTGCAAAATAATAATCCTTTGTCATTCTGGAACCATCAATAATACCTACGAACACTTGCCATGACTGGAAAATATTCAACAACACAATGCCCACTAGCAACACGGAAAACAATAATTTAATCATCATTTTCCTACTACTGTATACCAAATGAATAAAAAAGCCTAATGGGAGTATCAATACAGCATATGACTGAACAAATGCTCTCCAACCATAGCTTACCAGACTTGAAAAGCTTGCAATTAGATAAGTATTAATGAAAATTACAACCAGTATTGGCCAAAATATTTCTCGCTTTTTAAAATAGATTACAATCAAACCCAAATACGCAAAAAACATCAAAGGAGAGTATATGAAGAGTCCTTTTCTAAATCCAAACAGAACCTTAATAAAATCGGGAGATAACAAATTTAATCCCGATTGAGGATCATTATATGCATTGAAAACAAAACTTCCGGTAACCGTTTTCCAATAAAATATTTGAGGTAAAACTCCTACAATAGCCATCATAGCAAACAACAGCACATGCTTTTTTTGCTCCCATAACATTCTCAATTTCTCTTTGGCAGAATTCCAACTTGTAACACCCCATAATAGTGGAATAAAAACACTGATTATTTCACTCGATCTTGATATGCTTATAAATCCAATAAAAAATCCAAGCAAACCTGCATGCAGCATCTTCTTTTTATCATGCCACAAAATGGTAAGCCAAATAATTACAGCATACTCGAAAAACACAATTACATGCGGAATTTTATTGCCAATTGTGCTAAAGAAGAAAAAGTTACTCCCAAAAAAGAACAAGGCAAGAATTAAGGCAGTCCAGCCATCACTAAAAAACCGTTGCAGTGTTTTTCTTGCAAACCATAAAGCCATTATGGTATAAAATATTCCACCCAGCACGAAAGACCATTGATATGGCAGACTATACCCATCTGCAGGAAAGGAGGAATTCAAGGCAAACAAATGCCCAAATAAGAAAAACGGAAGGAATAAAATAGATATCCCGCTAAAAAAACGGATAACCCAGCCCCCTTCAGGCATGCCAGTAAACTGATAAAATGTTGGTGTTAAATTATAAGTCTGAGCTACTTGCTCAATTTTACTAAAATCCGTTAATCCAATATCTCCGTTAATTATAAGGGAAGGCAAATACGAATAAAATCCAAAAGTATCGTAGGCAAAAACATTTCCCGGAAAATTGTTCAAACGTAGATGAAACAAGGAAAAAACAATAACTAGCAGAACAATAAGCGATTTGTAATTCGTAAAACGTTTCATACTGTTTTTCATGGTATACAAATGTAATGGTTTAATCTATATCTAAAAACCACAAAAGTTCCCAAAAACGAACTTCATTTTTTTCAGCTTATTGTGTCATATTTAAATTTTATAAAGTCTGATGGTTTATCAGATGTGCTATAAAAGATAATAACACTATATTATACGGGGTTTTTTACGCAACTTTTACTAAGTTTGGTGGTTAAAACAAGTCAGTATGTCTTCAAATCCCAAAATATCTATTGTTATTCCTGCTTTTAATGAAGAAGAGGGCATTAAAGCTGGGTTAGATTCTATTATTGAAAGAAATTTACACGAAAAGCATGAAGTAATATACATCAATGACGGATCTACCGATAAGACCCGGGAAATTATTGAAAAATACCCGGTTAAATTATTCAACCATAATGTAAACAAAGGTTATGGCGCTGCTTTAAAAACAGGAATTAGAAAGGCTACTGGAGAAAAAGTTATCATTCTTGACAGCGACGGACAACACGATCCAAAATATATCGATACGCTGTTAGAATTATTGGAAACGCATGATATGGTTATTGGTGAAAGAACAGATACATCATACCAGGTGAAAAACAGGAGTGCAGGAAAAAAATTAATACGAAGAATTGGTGAATTCCTTGTAGAACAAAAACTACCCGATTATAATTCCGGCTTCCGTGGTTTTGATCGTGAACTGATAAAGGGAATGTTACATATTATGCCCAATGGTTTTTCTTTCAGTACAACCTCTACCATGGCATTCCTGAAAGAAGGTTTTACCATAGGAACCTTCCCTATTGAAGTAAATGAAAGAATTGGAAGAAAAAGCAATGTGAAAATGGTTAAAGACGGATCCAAAACCATTCTTCTTCTTCTCCGTATTATTATGTTATTCAATCCATTAAAAATTTTCTTCCCTGCCAGCGTTCTTATATTCGCATTAGGAATAACCTGGGGTACAATTGGTTACTTTATTGCAGAAAGGTTCCCAAATACAGCGCTGATTTTTGTTATTGGCGGAATATTCATCTTTTTCATTGGGCTTGTTGCCGATCAGGTAGCAATGCTAAACCGTGCGCCCAGATAATATGCCAAGGAAATACGGAAGTCATAAAAATGCCTGGACGGATAAAGAGGTTGAAGAACACTGGGATCGTGTTTCTGATATTTATATCAAAGAAAACAACAAGGTAAAAACAGCTCATGATCAACGCTTTAAAGAGACTGTTAAACATCTTCAGCTAAGCAAAGCTGAAAAAATACTCAACATCACAAGCCGCGATTGTGAAGCAAACGATTATGTGAAATTGGTTTCCAAAGAATCGAAAGTAATCAATGCTGAAATATCACAGGGGCTTATGAATGAAGCACAAAAAGTAAGACCTTATGTAAAACAGGTGAAAATTGAAAATTACGCTCACTTACCTTTTGAAAACCAGGAATTTTCAAGAATAATAAGTCTGGAAACACTGGAACATGTTGCCGATCCTGTACAATTTCTGAATGAACTGAACAGGATAAGTAAGCCCGAAACAATTATGGTACTAAGCTGTCCTCCAAGAACCAGTGAAATACCATACAGAATTTTCACTTTTCTTTTTGGCGGACATGGCGAAGGGCCTCATCGTTTTCTTCCTTCAAAAGAAGTAAAAGTAATGATGGAAAAAACCGGATGGGAGCTAACACTACACAAGGGAACAGTACTTTTTCCTGTGGGGCCTGCATGGTTTCAGAATTTTGGAGAGAAAATTTTAAATACATTTCGTAAAACATTTATATCAGAATTGGGAATACGTCAATTTTATGTGTGCAAAAAGTCTCGATAAACTAAAAAAAATACAAAAATCACATCTCTGTAACAGATGTGGAACCTGTGTTGGTCTTTCAAAATGTAAAATCGTATTTGCAGATAAAACTGGTAAATACCGCCCTGTTGTTGCATGTGAAATTGATGAAGAGCTCGCTGACACATTACTTGAAGCATGTGCAGGTAAAGACTTTTCATTCCCAAAATACACAGAGTTGTTTTACAAAGACACAGAAAAATTCCATACATATATTGGCCCATATACTCAAATCAGTATAGGTCATTCTACAGACACAGAGATCAGAAGCAAAGGCGCAAGCGGAGGTATTATAAGCGCTGTGCTAATTTACCTTTTGGAATCCGGAAAAATAGATGGAGTTATCACGCTTGGCATGTCAAAAAAAGAGCCCTGGCTCACCCAGGCTATGATTGCTACCAGCAGAGAAGAAATTATTGAGGCAGCTCAAAGTAAATACATTATATCTTCGGTAAACGAAATTCTTGCTGTAAGTAGTGAATTCAAAGGAAGACTTGCCTATGTAGGATTGCCCGGACAGGTTCAATCCATCAGAAAACTTCAGGCTATGAACCATCCTTCCGTGGCAAATATTGAATACATCTTTGGACCTTTTTACGGCAATACACTTCATTTTTCATCCATTAAAAGTTTTCTGAAAACATATAAGGAAAAAGATTATACCCAAATTGAAAAATTATATTTCCGTCATGGTGAATGGCCCGGGAATATGAGAATTGAACTAAAAAGCGGAAGAATAATTGAATTAAAGAAATTCCATGCCAATTACCTGATCCCGTTTCACATTCTTAAAAACAGCTTATACTGCTCTGATCTTGCCAATGAGTTTACCGATATTTCAGGTGGCGATGCCTGGGCTCCGGTTTATGAAGAAAGGGGAAAAGGTTTCAGCATGATCATTGGAAGAAGTGTAAAAGGTCAGCATATTATTGACGAAATGGTTAAAAAAGGTCTTCTGGTTGCAAATCCTATTAGTGAAGACGAAGCAATAGAAATGCACTCCCATGGTTACGACCTTAAAAAAAGAGGCACATTTATTAGGATTAAAATCAGAAAATTCTTTGGAAAATCTGTCCCTGATTATGGTTACAAAGTTGAAGGCTTTACTTTTGGAAGAGTTCTAATGGAACTGATTATCAGCACAATGTTTGTATTTCTGGGAACAAGTCTGGCCCGCTGGTTCATTGAGCGATTTTCGCCGGAATTTGTTGGTAATATCTTTGAAAAAACAAGGACCCGATGGAAAAAGAGCACCCACAATATCAAACGTAACAAATTAAATTAATGGCTAAGAAAAAGAAAATAAGTGCTTTCTTCCTCATCCGGCTTATTGGTATTGTGGTTTTTATATTCATTCTCTTCACCATTAACCTACAAGACACCATTAACATACTGAAAGAAACAAATCTTAACTGGTTTTTTCTTGCACTCCTATTTCAACTAATCCTATTGTTAACCAAAGGTGTACGATGGCATATTTTAAATGATGGGAAAAATAATTCGCTAAGATGGTTAACCAGCATGCACAATTTTTTTGAAAGTTATACTATAGGTGTATTCACACCTGGCAGACTAGGCGAATTTGTTAAAGCCGGGCATGAAGAAAATAAAGAAAAAAAGGCCGGTTCAATTTTAAGAATGATTACTGAAAGAGGATATGATATCGGTTTCTTTATGGTTATTGCCAGCGTTGCTATTTTTGCAACAAACCCCATTGAACTAGCTCAATTTATAGGAGTTACAGGTATGCTTGCAGGTCTGATCATTGTCATTATTTCATTTCTACTAATGAAATCCGTTAGAGCTTCAAAAAAAATTAGCAAACTAATCTCTTTCCTATCTTTCAAAAAAATAAATCTTGATTTTCACATTCAAGAATATGCAGTACACAATATAATCCTGATTTTTACTCTATCATTAATCAGCAATTTTTGTTATTTCATTTCCAGCTATTTTCTGGCACTAAGCTTAAATATTGAGGGCTTTTTAGCTGTTTCAAGTGCAGTAGCACTTGCTGGGTTGTTAAACCTTATACCCATTACCATTATGGGGCTTGGTACAAGAGAATTGGTGTTTTTTTCTATCTTTAAAAACTTACCAAAACCTACCGTACTTGGTTTCTCAGGACTCATGTTACTGGTAGCTCAAATCGGAGGAGGCTTAATTTCTCTTGCTTTAAAATATATATTTTTACTTTTGATAAAATTTTCAAGCAAAGATTAATGGATAAGTACCTAATTGTTACAGGAGCCAATGGTTATTTAGGCAAGTATGTATGTCTGGAAGCGCTGAACTCAGGATATAAAATAATCGCATTAAAATATAATCATTACAGGAGTACAATACTGAATCACCCGGACATTCAATATGTTTATGCAGATATAACTTCAGATATGTGCAATCATAATGAGTTAAAATCAGCAATTGAGGGAAAAAACATAACAGGAATTGTAAATGCTGCCGCATTGCTTGGTAGCTCTGATTACGATAAAAACTATGTAGTAAATGCGGAAGGAGTTAAGAATGTAATTGATTTTGCACAAGCTCATAAGATCAACAAGGTTGTTCAGATAAGCAGTGTAGTGGTTATGAAGAAGATCAAAGGGCCATACGGAGTTACAAAGCTTAAAGGTCAAGAGATTCTTGAACAATCTGACATCAACTATACCACTTTTATCCCTGCAATGATTCTG
>PKSZ01000448.1 GCA_002869425.1 Marinilabiliales bacterium | reverse complement strand
TTTTCATAGATACAGGAACAGGTGAGATTGATCTTTCAGCAAGCACTGCAGATAATCTTTACAATATTACTTATACAACAAGTGGCACTTGTCCAAATTCGTCAAGTTTCACATTAAGTATTGGCTAAGAGGAAGATCCTTCATTTTCCTATGCCAGCGCATCTTATTGTCAGGCTGAGTCTGATCCTTTGGCTAATATTACGGGAACGTCTGGTGGAACATTTTCTGGTCCTGCAGGTATTGTGTTCGCAGATGTATCTACTGGTGAAATTGATCTGTTAGCAAGTACAGTTGGCGGTCCATACGCGATAACGTATACAACCGGAGGTGCATGTTCCAATAGTACTACAGATAATGTGAGTATTGTTTTGGAAGATGATCCTTCCTTTTCATATTCTTCAGCTTCTTATTGTCAGTCGGGAATTGATCCTCTAGCAACCATAAGTGGAACAGGAGGAGGTAGCTTTAGCGGACCTGCAGGTTTGGTATTTCTGGATACAGGAACAGGCGAAATTGATCTTTCAGCTTCCACTTTGGGTGGTCCGTATACAGTAACTTACAGCACTACTGGAACTTGTGCAAATACATCGGATGTTGATATTACAATAACGGATTCTCCTCAAGCTGCATTTTCATATGCAGAACCATTTTGTGAACAAGGAGTAAATCCTTTGCCAACTTTTGATCCGGGAGCAAGTGCCGGTTCTTTTTCTGCTAACCCGGCAGGGATTGTTTTTGTAAATGTAAACACAGGTAAAATAGACCTTACGGCAAGTACTCCGGGTACATATACTGTAACCAATACAATTGTTGCTTCGGGTGGTTGTGCTGAAGTTGCGGAAACAAGCAGTGTAACAATTCAGGCAATTGACGATCCTTCAATCAGTTATAGTCAGGCATCATATTGTCAGGGCGATGCAGATCCGTTGGCAACGATAAGTGGAACAGGAGGCGGTACATTCAGCGGAGCAGCCGGTTTGGTTTTTATTGATACCGGCACAGGCGAAATAGATTTGTCAGCCAGTACAACAGGAGGCCCATATTCAGTTACGTATACAACGAGTGGAACCTGTCCAAATAGCAGTACAGAAAATTTAAGTGTTCTATCAGAAGAAGATCCATCGTTTAGCTATAGTGCGAATAGTTATTGCCAGGGTGATTCCGACCCCTTGGCTACCATAACAGGTACAACAGGCGGAACTTTTAGTGAAGCAAGTGGGAATTTAAATATTACTGCAGAAACAGGTTTGATAGACTTGTCATCCAGTACAGCAGGAGGACCTTATACAGTAACTTATACTACCGGGGGAACCTGTAGCAATAGCAGTACTTATAATGTAAGTGTAGAAGCCGAAGAAGATCCCTCGTTCAGCTATGCATCCAATACCTATTGCCAGGGAGGAGTTGATCCAACACCTGCCATCACAGGAACTTTAGGAGGAACCTTTAGTGAAGCCACAGGTAATCTGAGTATTGATGCTTTAACAGGAGAACTTGATTTATCATTGAGTACCCCAGGAGGTCCTTATACAGTATCATACACAACTCCGGGTACATGTAGTAATAGCAGTACTTTTAATATTACGATTATTGAAGATGATCCCTCGTTTAGTTATAGTGCTACTAGCTATTGTCAGGGCGATTCGGATCCATTGGCAACCATAACGGGAACAACAGGTGGAACTTTCAGTGAAGCATCAGGCAATTTAAGTATAAACTCAAGTACAGGTCTGATTGATTTATCAGGAAGTACAGCCGGTGGTCCTTATACTGTTCAGTATACCACAAGTGGCATGTGTCCCATAGGAAGTACGTGGGAAATAACTGTAGTTGGCGAAGATGATCCATCCTTTGGTTATAGTTCAACAAGTTATTGCCAGGGTGATTCCGATCCTTTGGCAACCATAACAGGAACTGGCGGTGGAACTTTTAGTAGTACAGCAGGTCTTGTATTTTTAGATACAGGAACCGGTGAAATAGATCTTTCAGCCAGCACATCAGGTAGTGTTTATTCGGTGAGTTATGCCACAAGCGGCACTTGTCCAAACAGCAGTACAGTAAATGTAAGCATACTTGCGGAGGAGAACCCTGCATTTAGTTATTCACAGGCGAGTTATTGTCAGGGTGGAAGTGACCCATTGGCCACGATAACAGGCACAGGCGGAGGAACATTTAGTGATTTGAGTGGAAATTTAACAATCAATAGCAATAGTGGTTTGATTGACTTGTCATCGAGTAGTATTGGCAGCCCTTATACAGTTGAATATACCACACCGGGTACTTGTAGCAATAGCAGTACGGTAAGTGTTAGCATAGTTGGGGAGGATGATCCATCGTTTAGCTATGGATCGAATAGTTATTGTCAGGGAGATACAGATCCGCTGGCAATAATAACAGGAACAGGTGGCGGAACATTTAGTAGTACAGCAGGTCTTGTTTTCATAGATACAGGAACAGGTGAGATTGATCTTTCAGCAAGCACTGCAGGTAGCTACGATGTCTCTTACACAACTACCGGTGCTTGTGCAAATAGTCAATCTTTTGAAATCAGTATAGTAGCAGAAGATCAACCCTATTTTTATTACAACGATACAAGCTTTTGCAAAGGAGATTTAGATCCGCTTCCAACAATTACAGGAACTTCGGGTGGAAGTTTTACTGAGCTTACAGGAAATGTGGATGTCAATGTTATTACAGGTCTGATAGATTTATCTTCAAGTACAGTAGGAAACTATTTGGTGAATTATACAACTTCAGGAACTTGTAGCAATTCATATGATTGGGTTGTAAACATACTGGAGGAAGAGAATCCTGCTTTTACCTACTCATCAGCTAGTTACTGTGAATCAGGTATAGATCCGGTTCCGGTTATTTCAGGAACTATTGGTGGTGTTTTTAATGAATCAACGGGGAACTTATCTCTTGATGCCTTAACGGGTATTGTTGATGCAGATGCTGGTTTGCCGGGTAATTATTCCGTAACTTATACAACATCCGGAACATGTTCTAATGCATTAACTCAAAATATAACAATTACTGAAGCGCCTGATGGGGCATTCGATTATAATGATCCTTTCTGTGAGTTTGCAATTAACCCTTTGCCAGTAATGCAAACAGGTGCAATTAAAGGTGTTTTTTCAGTCAATCCATTGGGTTTAAATTTTACTGACAACAATACAGGTAAGATTAATTTATCATCGAGTATGGCTGGCTCTTATACAGTGTATAATACAATTGCAGCAGCCAATGGATGTGCATAAGAAATTGATTCATCTGTAGTTATTATCGACCCAATACCAACGGTTAGTGCAGGCCCTGATGATACCATTTGCGCAGGAAACGGAATCGCCTTGGCAGGTTCATATGGTGGTGGCGCTACTTCAATATTATGGTCGTCACCTGGTGATGGTGTATTTGATAATGTATCCTTTGAAAATGCAGTATATACACCAGGAACTACTGATGAAACTAATGGAACAGTAATATTAACAATATCTACTGATGATCCAACTGGTCCATGTAGTGCAGCTTATGATTTTACTGAGATTACTGTTCTTCCTGGTATTTATGTGGATGCTGGAGAGAATGTTACAGTATGTGCCAATAATGCAACCATTGATTTGGATGGAAACATTTCGGGAAGCACAAATACAGGAGAATGGACAAGTAGTGGTACAGGAACTTTTAGTCCATCCGAATTTGATATGGCTGCATCATATATCCCTAGTAGTGCAGATACTGCAGCGGGCACAATTTCATTGGTGCTAAATTCAACAAATAATGGAATTTGTGATATAGTTAGAGATACTGTATTCGTAACAATAACTTCATCGCCAGTAGTTCAGGCAGGAACAGATCAGGTGGCTTGTGCAAATAATGCAGATATATTATTAAATGGCATTGTTTCGAGTTCATCTGGCACAGCAGAATGGTCAACAAGTGGATCCGGAAGTTTTATGCCGAATAGTCATACATTGTGTGCTACATATATACCAAGCAATGCTGATACAGCATTAGGTGGTGTAACTTTATATTTACAATCTACAAATAATGGAGGATGTCTGGCTGTTAAAGATTCACTGGAATTAGAAATTACACCTGCACCTTACGTGTTTGCGGGCGATGATCAAACGGTTTGTGCTAACAATGCGAATATTCAGTTGGAAGGAATCGCTTATGGAGCTACAAATACTGCAGTATGGTCCTGTAACGGAACAGGACAATTCGTTCCTGACTCTTCTAATTTACAAGCCATGTATATTCCGTCAGGGCAGGATACGATAACCGGAACAATTGAATTCATTCTGACACCAACAAATATAGGAACCTGTAATTCAGTTTCAGATACAATGATTCTAACCATTGAAGAGGGAATATATGTGAATGCAGGTCAGGATTTAACAACTTGTGCAAATGAAGATATATTGGATCTTTCAGGAGTCGTTTTTGGTAATACCAATACAGGAATTTGGAGCAGCACAGGAACAGGTAATTTTTCAAATGATACGGATTTGTCTTCTGTATATACATTGAGCGCTGATGATACTCTATCCAGTAGTCTCGCTCTAATATTGGAATCAACAAACAATGCTCTTTGTCTGGCAGTCTACGACACAATTGATGTTACAGTCGTAAAACCGGGTATTTATGCCGAAGCGGGTAGCGATATTTCTGTGTGTGCAAACAATGCAAGTGCCGATTTAAGTGGTTCTATTTCAGGAGGAACACAAACGGGTTATTGGACAACCAATGGCACAGGAATTTTTAGTCCGGATTCCAGTAGTTTATCTGCAACATACATTCCAAGTGCTTTAGATACTATAACAGGTGATGTTATGCTTACCCTGGTTACAACGAATAATGGATTATGTTTTGAAGTCAGAGATTCTTTGAATTTAGAAATTACACCTGCACCGTATGTTTATGCAGGCGATACAATATATGTTTGCATTACAAATCCGATAGCAGACTTGAATGGTATTGTCTCTGCCGGAGCATCTCAGGGTGAATGGCAAACACTTGGTACAGGTACTTTTTCGCCTGACAACACATCTTTGGTAACTTCTTATATTCCAAGTGATCAGGATACAGCTGATGGTTCTGTTCTGGTAATTTTGACTTCTACTGATAATAACAATTGTAATGTTGTTTCAGATACTGCAATAATTATATTTACTCCTGCACCTACAGTATATGCAGGTGAAGATCAGGTTTTATGTGCCAGTAATCCGGTTCAGTTTGAAGGTGTCGTTAATGGAACACCGGGAACAGGAGTTTGGCTTACCAATGGTACGGGAACATTTGTTCCGGACAATGCTAGCCTGGATGGACAATACATTTTCAGCACCGCTGATACAACGGCAGGAAATCTCATGTTTGTTCTTGAATCAACCAATGTGGGAGGATGCCTGGTTGAAAGGGATACCATGTATGTTGATATCAATTCTGCCCCAATTGTTGAAGCTGGAAATGATATTTCAGTATGTGCCAACAACAGTGATGTGCAGTTGAATGGAAGCGTTACAGGTATTTCAACAACTGGCATCTTGTCTGGTTCTGGAAACGGTATTTTTACACCTTCAGATACTACATTGGATGCTGTTTATATTCCTGATAGCCAGGATACAACTTTAGGTAATGTTGTTCTTTATTTGACTTCTTCACAAAATGGAGATTGTAATGCAGTTGTTGATTCTTTAACTGTTACCATTACATCCTCTCCAATTGCAGAAGCAGGTTCCGATCAGATTGTTTGTAAAGGTCATAATGTAAACTTAGACGGATCAATTGGCGGTGGAGGAAGTACCGGAATATGGACAAGTTCAGGTACTGGAAGTTTTATCCCCTCTGATGAAGTGCTGAATGGGCAATATGTGCCATCAGAGGCTGACACCAGCAATGGTTCGGTTTGGATGACGCTTACATCAACCAACAATGGAGGTTGTATTGCTTCTGCTGATAGCTTTTTAGTGCATTTAACAGACTTGCCGGTAGTTCAGGCTGGTGCAGACCAGGATATTTGTTTGAATAATCTGGACGTGCAATTGACAGGAATTGTTTCTGGTGCAACATCAACTGGTTTGTGGACAACAAGCGGCTCAGGTACTTTTTCTCCTGCAGATACGGCCCTTGCTGTTTCTTATATTCCTTCGGCTGATGATACTGCTGAAAGTGGAATAGTATTGTATCTTACTTCTACAAATGCTTGTGAAATAGTTGATTCATTAAATATTAATTTTACTCCAATACCGCAGGTCAATGCCGGAGTCGATCAATTAATTTGTATCGATCAGCTTACTGTTAATCTGGATGGAATGGTTTCTGGCGCAACACTAACTGGCCAATGGTCCAGTTCAGGAGATGGCTATTTCCTTCCTGACGCAAATACACTTAATGCCCAGTATGTGAGGTCATCTCAGGATAGCATTAATGCTTCTGTATACTTAACTCTTAGCAGTACAAATTATGGTAATTGTATCGCTGTAAGCGATTCAGTGCATATTACAATGACTTCCATCCCTGTTGTTAACGCAGGTATCGATTATACTTTCTGTTCAAACAATGCAGATATTTTATTGCATGGTAGTGTAACTGGAGGTGCATCTACAGGAGTTTGGGAAACCGATGGCAGCGGTACTTTCTCTCCTTCAGAAACAGAGTTGGAGGCCATGTATTATCCAAGTTCAGCCGATACTTCTAATGGCTTTGTTCAGTTTATCCTTACTTCAACAGATGCTTGCATTGAGAAAAAGGATACGGTAGTTTATTCTTTTACGCCTGCACCTTATGTATTTGCAGGTGAAGATCAGACAGTTTGTGCAAATAATGCAGATGTGTATCTTAACGGTGTTGTTTCTGCAGGATCAACCACAGGAATATGGAATACAACAGGAAGTGGTTCTTTCATTCCAACCAATACGAATTTATCTACAAGTTATATTCCGGCATTAAATGATATTTCTGATGCTTTTATAAACCTTTATCTGACATCTACACAGAATGGTATGTGTTATCCGGAATACGATACATTGGATTTAATTATAACTCCTGCTCCTGAAGTTGATGCAGGAGAAGATCAGTATGTGTGTAATGGAGATAATGTCCAATTGAATGGAGTTCTTTCTGCAAGCGCAACAACAGCAGAGTGGACCACAACAGGAACGGGTACATTTTCACCGGATAATGTAACGCTTGATGCAGTTTATATTCCATCAGCCCAGGATACTGTTGACGGGGCTGTTGTATTGATTCTGACAACTACCAACAATGATAATTGTATTGCAGTATCAGATAATCTTAATGTTTCTTTTACTCCACATCCAACGGTTGAAGCAGGTGCAGATCAGGAAGTTTGCGCTAATAATGCTCAGATTCAATTGAGTGGAATTGTTTCAGGAAGTGCTTCAACAGGAGTCTGGACTACCAGTGGTACAGGACAGTTTGTTCCGGATGCCAATACGTTAAATTGTTCTTATATTCCTAGTAATCAAGATACAGCCATAGGTCAGGTTATGCTTACTTTAACTTCAACCTTTAGTTGTCCTGTTAGTGATTCTATCGAGCTTGTGATACATCCTGCACCCTATGTGAATGCAGGTGATGATCTTGTTTTTTGTACAGATAATCCAGTAGTTGAATTACAGGGAATAATAACAAATCAAACAACAACAGGAGTCTGGAGTACATCAGGTTCCGGAAGCTTTAATCCGGATAATGAATCTCTTACTGTTTCTTACTTGCCTAGTTCATATGATACTTTATTGGGTGAAGTATTTATTAAATTAACATCAACCAATAACGGCGATTGTTTGGCTGAGCGTGATTCGATATCACTAAGTTTTGTTCCTGAGCCCATTGTTTATGCCGGACCGGATCAGGTGGTATGTGCCAACTCATATGTTCAATTTGAAGGCTCAATTCAGGGTGGACTGGGTTCCGGAAATTGGCAAACAATGGGTACCGGATTTTACATGCCGAACAATGAATCCCTAAATGCATATTATGTATTTAGTAATGAAGATACAACAGCAGGAAGTTTGCAGTTTATTTTATCTACTCCGGAATATGATGGATGTCAGGCTGCTTTTGATACGATGAACGTAACCATAACACCAGGACCTCACGTTGCTGTGAATGCAGATGCAACGGTTTGTGCAAATAATAGTGAGATTAGTCTTTCTGGAACCATTTGGGGAGCAACAACTACAGGTGTTTGGACAAGTTCAGGAACGGGTTACTTTATGCCTAGTGACACAGCTTTGGAGGTAAGCTATGTTGCCAGCCAGGAAGATGCAGATAGTGGTTCTGTATCTATTGAATTAACAACAA
>PKSZ01000133.1:2859-11229 GCA_002869425.1 Marinilabiliales bacterium | reverse complement strand
GAATATTGAATATGGTGTATCCGGTTTTGCTCAGGGTACAGCAACAGTCATAAATGATGTTACAAATCCTATTACAATTACTGATTTACAACCCAATACAAACTACGATTTTTATGTTCAGGATTCCTGCTCCGCTACCATGGTATCATCATGGTCTGGACCAGGTTCATTCACAACCTGCAATGTATTTATAAGTGACCTGACCGATGAGATATGCGACAACGATAGTATTCTTTTCCAGGGAACATGGTTATATACAGCTGGTATTTATTCTGACACTGTAGTTGCCTTTGATGGATGTAATGACAGTATCTACAATCTTGACCTAACTGTTCTTCCTACATATGACGAAACAATTGAAGATTCAATCTGTGATGGTGATTCATATATTTTAGGTTCGCAAACATTGACAACAGCAGGAACCTATACTGAAGTATTTAGCAGTAGTTTGGGATGTGATTCAACTGTAACTCTTAATCTTTATGTAAATCCTGTATACAGTGAAACCGATGAAGACACCATCTGCGATGGAGATGTATACGATTTTGGTACACAAAGTTTATCAGCAGCTGGAACATATACAGAAACATTTACGAGCATTACGGGATGCGACTCTGTTGTAACTCTTACATTACATGTAAATCCTGTGTACAACGAAACGCTGAATGCTACAATATGTGAAGGTGAGTCATATGACTTAGGATCACAAAACCTCACAGAAACAGGTACATACACTGAAGTATTCTCTTCTGTTACAGGATGCGATTCAACAGTTGTACTTAATCTAACTGTGAATGCTCAGGATTATGTTTCAACTCAAGTTGAAATATGTGACAATGACAGTATTCTAATCTACGGTGAATATATTTCAACTGCCGGTGTTTATATGGATACAACAACCAATGTGGCAGGATGCGACAGTATCCTTGAAATCGAAGTAATCGTTCATCCTACTTACGAGGTAGATGATTATATTGAAATATGCAATGGAGACAGTGCTTATCTCGCTAATGAATGGCAAACTATTTCAGGTACGTATATAGATACAATTCCTTCTCTATTTGGCTGTGACAGCATTGTTTCAACAGTTCTAAATGTCACCAATGAGATTATAAACGATGTAGATTTCTCAATCTGTAGTGGTGATTCAATATTTGCAGAAGATACATGGCAAACTACACAAGGAGTTTATCATGATACAACACAATCTGTATTTGGTTGCGACAGCATCATAATAACAAATTTAATGGTATATGATAATCCAATGGTAAATCTGGGTGAAGATGCTACACTCTGTGCAAATTATGATGAAAACATAACGCTGGATGCAGGTCCTGCTGATGAATACATCTGGTCTGATATATCATCTGATCAAACATTGTATCTTGACTCAATCGTTACGGGTGGACTGGGAACATTTACATATTCTGTAACTGCTACCAATGGAGGATTATGTAGTGCAGCTGACACGATCAATATTACATTTGAAATCTGTTCAGGAATCCATGATGATTTAACCAATTCAAATGTAAAAATCTATCCAAATCCAACTAAGGATATATTCTATATTGAAGGATCCAATATGAACTCAGATATTTCAATTGAGTGTATTGATATTACAGGAAAAATAATACAAATTGAAGAAGTTCATAAATCTGAATTTATTAGAACAATAGATCTTGGCAATGCTGCTCAGGGTGTATATTTCATCAAAATAACATCAGGAGATACAATCAAAACAGAACGTATAATTAAAAAATAGCATATTGCTTATTTCGTAATAGAGGCTGTCCTGTTCTTTCGGGACAGCCTTTTTTTTACTTTTTTTCAGAAAGGTTTACAAAACATATACGATTGTTTACAAAACCTGATAATTTTGTACAATCAAACCAGCTGTGGATATTTTATACTCATAGCATAAAAACAACCACATGAAACGCGTTATACTTGCCTTCTTCGTAATTACTTACCTTGCTATTACAGCACTTTTCTTCATTCAAAAACCCTCATTAACAGATTCTTCTGTAAATGGTGATGTGCCAGATCTGGGCTATGCTGAAGAATTACAATCCAGAAAAGACTGGGAATTTAACAGGCTAAAAGAACCGGGAACAAATTCAATTCCTGCAGAAGCTTTACGAGGAGAAAAAGTATTTGCCAAACATTTACCAAAATCTAATTATCTCAGTAAATCAGAAAACTGGGTTAACCGGGGACCATACAATGTTGGTGGCAGAACCCGCGGAATCGCTGTGGATATAACCGATGACAATACCATCATTGCAGGTGGTGTTTCTGGTTGGGTGTGGAAAACAGCAGATGGCGGTCAATCCTGGACAAAGAAGACCAAAGCTGAGCAACTGCATAATGTTACTTGCCTTGCACAAGATAGCAGAACAGGCAAAACATCAACATGGTATTACGGTACTGGAGAAATTTTGGGTAACTCTGCCAGTGAATCATATAACGCAAGGTTTGTTGGAGATGGTTTATTCAAATCTACAGATAATGGCGAAAACTGGGAGCCTGTACTTTCAACCTACTCAGGCACACCTGAAATTATTAACGATTGGGATTATATTTGGAATATTGCAACTGATCCATCAAACGATACAGCTGATGTCATTTATGTTGCAGCTTACCATGGTATTCAAAAAAGTATGGACGGTGGTGAAACATGGACCGCTATCAATCCTTTCAGTGCTGCACAACCTACGTATACAGATGTTGCAATTACATCAACCGGAATAGTTTATACTGCTCTTAGTGAAGATGGTGTTCAAAGAGGTATTTACAGATCTGAAGATGGTGAAACTTTCACCAAAATACTTCCTGATGAATGGCCTGTAGACTTTACAGATATTGGAAATGCTTATCAGAGAATTGTAATTGCAATCAATCCAGGCAATGAGAATGAAGTCTACTTCTTTGTGAACACACCCAATGTTGGAATGCATTCCAATACATTCTTTGGTGGAGAAGACTGGAATAGCCTATGGAAGTATTCATACATTAGTGGAGATGGAACCGGTACGGGAGGAACATGGACTGATTTATCGCAAAATTTACCAGCTGGCAGTTCAAATCACTTTGATAATCTTTATACCCAAAACTGCTATGATATGACTATCGCCATAAGTCCTGAAGATCCGAACCTCGTTTTCTTAGGAGGAACAAATCTGTACAGATCTACTGATGGATTTACAAGTCCTGACAATACGGAACAAATAGGTGGATATCTGGCTGGATCAATTGATACAGACTGGGATATATGGGATACACACCATCCTGATCAGCATAAAATTACATTTTTACCTGGCGATCCATCCACTCTTATTTCTGCCACCGATGGAGGAATATTTAAGTTGGAAAATTGCGCATCATCCTCAAGTTGGGAAAGACTGAACAATGGTTACATTACAACACAACCCTATACTGTGATTATTGATGAAACAGCAACAAACGATATCATTATTGGGGGTTTTCAGGATAATGGAAATTTCTTCACAAGTTCATCCGATCCAACAGCAGAATGGGTAATGCCACTAAATGGGGATGGTTCATTTGGTTATATTGCCGACAATGGGCAAAATTACTATCTCTCTATTCAACGTGGAAAAGTTTACAAAATGAACATAGACAACAATGGTGCTGCACTTGGCTATGAACGCTTTGACCCAGCTGGAGCAAATTCAGATAATTACCTGTTTATCAATCCATTTGTTGTTGATCCGAATGACAATGATATTATGTATCTTCCTGCCGGTAAAGAACTTTGGAGACACAACACACTTTCAGACATTGCATTAACAGGCAGCATCGATCCTACTTCAGATGGTTGGTTTAGGTACAATAAAACACTGAGCAGTTATATCTCAGCCATTGCTGTGTCCAAAACCCCTGCACACAGGGTATACTACGGAACAAACACAGGTATAGTTTACAGAATTGATGATGCTGATACAGGTGATCCTGTACACAATGTCCTACCTGTACCCACTGGATCCAGTGCTTATATTAGCTGTATTGCAATAGATCCAAGAAATGCAGACAATGTTTTGGTTGTTGTGGCCAATTACAGAACCTATAGTTTGTTTTACACCAATGATGGTGGTGATACCTTCTTTAAAGTAGCTGGTAATCTGGAAGAAAATGCAGATGGTTCGGGCAATGGTCCGTCAATGCGTTGGGCAGAAATAATGCCATTCAATGGTGAAACTGTTTATCTGTTGGGTACAAGTGTTGGATTATTTGCAACTGACAGTTTGCGTATTGATGCAGACTCCACTATATGGTATGAATCCGGAAATGGAATTATTGGTAATGTAGTGGTTGAAATGATTGAAACACGCGAAACAGACAACCTTATCGCAGTTGCAACTCATGGAAATGGCATCTTTACTATGCATCTTGAATCCAAAGGTCAGGTAATGAGTGTAAATAATCGTAAGCAACAGGTTAGCTGTACACTATACCCAAATACTGCAAATGATGTCATTTACCTTAACTGGAATGGAAGTGACAAACTAACAGGAATTGCAATTTATAACAATGCTGGTCAGATGGTTTATCAAAGGAAAGATGTAAACAAAGCCAATCCAATTGATATCAGGAGACTTTCCAGAGGTATTTACCATATTAAAGGAACACTGGAAGATAGAAGCATTTCAAAAACTTTTATCAAGCAATAAATTAGCCGGTTGTTATCTGACCACTGGAGTAATTCAGTTCAGACCCCATCATACTATGGGGAATTGAATAGACTGCTAGTAGGATAACTGCTGCCAGTACAACAACCCATGGTCGGCGACCTTTTAAATTTAAGATAAAGGCCAATGTCCAGAATATAAATGCAATCAGTGTTTTATTATCCGTAAGGTCATATCCAAAAGGAATACCAGTCCAGAATTCACCGAAAGCGAATTTCTGAACAATGGGGCCCAAAATCATGCCACCGATGGCTAGTGAAAGAAAAGCCAGCATTGCATATAACCTGTATTTTTTTCGCTTAGCTACTGCTAATAAAGCACTGAGATTTGATAACAGCATAGCTGCAAACATAAAAATTACATGTGGCATTAATATATAGCCTGGAACCTCACCTTTAAACCGAATAGTAACAGGATGATCAGGAGGTATCCTAATTCATGTAACAGCATGCCTGATAAAATATTGCAACTTACCAGCAGGTGGCTGATTGGGAAGAAAAGCTACTGATACCCCATCTTTCTCCTGGAAGGATTTTACACTATATTCTTCATTGGTGGGATATCTCCTGTAAACCAATTCAAAATCATTCCGGTTTAATTCACCATTCAATTCAACAGGACAATCAGTAGTTCCTCCGTGGCTCCGGGGCAGATTAAAAGAAAACTCCTTTTGATTTATTGTAAAACTAGCCGTTTCTGGATATGTAGGCCCTGTCATTTTCTGGTAATATGCAGCTCCCAGCGTAATCAGAACTGCAAGAATCCAAAATAACCAGTTGCTTTGCTTTTTTGCCATAACCTATTTTTTATTGAATGTAAAAGGATTTTGTTTCTGTTCCTTTCTGGCGGATAATTTTTAATATATACAAACCAGAAGGATAATTCTCAACATTTATTTTCAGTGACTTCTGTTCAGAAAAATCCACCTCTTGTGTTAATAATAGCTTTCCTATACAATTGTACATTATAAACTTTACATAAGCTTCCTTGCCGTTTGCCCGAATATTCAGTTTATCCAATACTGGGTTTGGATAAACTGTAAAATTCTCCTGTTGAGCCTGCACACTTTCGATGCCCTCATGCGGACCAGGTCCATCAACTTCTCTTATACTGGTATCTGCATGCTGGTAGCTAGAAAAATCTGTTCTCTCAGACTCATTAAGCAATAATGTATTGTTTTTCTCCTGTGCAAAAGACAGATAGGCTAAAAATAAAACCAGCACGAATAAAACTACACTTTTCATTCTTACAATTGAATTAATAATACTTCTGTTTTCCCGTTCCTAAAAACATCTACCGTTATGGTTTGCCCCGGTTCCAGTTTCTTTAATCTACCCATATAATCGTAGATTCCTTTAACAGACATTCCGTTTAAAGCTGTAATAATATCGCCCTTTTTTATTCCACCCAAATCAGCAGGACCCCCTTTTCGTACACCATCAACACCCAAACCCTTGCCTTCCTTATTGGCAAAATCAGGAACAATTCCAAGCGTTACTTTAAATCGGGTTCCATGTCTTGAACGACTTTTTGGCCCAGCATCAGCATATGTTAACCGATCATCACTATTGATAAGTTTTACAATTAAAGGATAAAAGGCTGTACCTATGCTTGCAATTCCATTTATGTTCAACTTTTCCACGTCATCAAATGGGGTATGATAATCGGAATGTGCCCCTGTTGAAACAAAAAAGACTGGAACATTGGCAGCATAAAAAGGAGCATGATCAGAAGGGCCATAGCCATCGGAAGTCAACTGCAAAGAAAACGCACTTGTATCCAAGCTAGAGTAAATCAATTCTTCAGCTTCAAGCGATGATTTAACACCACCAATAGAAAGCTTTTTGGTTTTAGTATCGAAACGACCCACCATATCAAAATTTACCATTGCTGTAATATTTTCAACAGGAACAGGAGAATTTTTAACAAACCAGGAAGAACCAATTAAGCCCATCTCCTCTGCACCAAAAGCAACAAATATTATGGAACGTTTTCGCTCCTCGAGCTTAGATAATTCCCTTGCCAGTTCAATAATAAGAGACACACCTGATGCATTATCATCAGCACCATTATGAACTGCAATTGTATCAGGATCTCTTGACCCTGATCCATGGCCACCCATTCCTAAATGATCGTAATGAGCGCCAATTACAATATACTCCTTATTCGTATTCTGGCTTGTACTTTCCAGGATTCCAACTACATTTTGAGTTTTTACATAATTTTTATCCAACTGAACATATGCATCTAAAGAGACATCCAGTTTCTTTGTAATCGGTTTCCTGTTTACAGCTATCACTTGTATCAATGAATCAATTCCTGGCATTTTACTTTTTGCCAGAAATGTATCAGCCAGCTTTCGGGTTATATTGATAACTGGAATGCCTGCATCATTTGAGCTTTTATCATAGAAAAGCTTCATAAGTTTATCTTTCTCACTGATACCTTTTGGAGAGACAAGAATAACACCACCTGCGTGCTTATCTCTTGCCGTTAAAACCTTGAAGCGATCATCGGAATAATCATCAAAATTACTCCTTGTACTATCCAATTCTGGATGCCCACGTAAAATCATAATCCACTTGCCAGAAATATCCTGATTATAATCATTCCATTGTAATTTTTCATTATCAATATCAAAACCATAACCCGCAAACACAAGGTCGGCATTCAATTCTCCATTACCGCTAAAAGATAATGGAACATACTCTTTATCAATATCATAAACACTATCTTCGAGCTTTAACCAATTGTTTTCACCAAGCTTAACATCGGTTACAAGTTCAAAATATTGCATTCCATTATCCAGGGGAAGCTCCAAGCCAATATTACGAAAATGATCTAAAATATAATTAGCAGCAAGTTCATCGCCTCTGGTTCCCGGCTTTCTGCCTTTTAACAAATCTGAAGCAAGAAACTTTTCGTGCTTTTCTATCTTATTGGCATCAACATGCTGTGCCTGAACAAAAATATTTCCTATCAGTAAGAATACTGACAATAATGTAATAACCCTCATTTTAATTGCTCCATTGAATTTTTGAAAAATCCCTGATAATAAATACGTTATAATCTCCCAATTCCTGAAAACCAAAATTTCGGTATAAGTTTTCTGCCGCCGTATTTTGCGCATGTACCTCTAATTTTATTTGCATTCCACATTGGTCTGCATACTTCACAGATTCATGCAACAAACGTTTTGCCAGTCCTTGTCTTCTATAGTTCTCCTGGATAAAAAAATGATGAAGGTATATCCTTCTACCATCATTGGTCAACCAAGAGGAACCAATAATTTCACCCTGAAATTCCAAAAGATACAACTTCCCATTGTTTTTCAAAGTCCTATTAATTACTCCTCTTGTATCTCCCCGATGTGCACCGCCGACACCGGCTTCTTCCCACTTTTGCGATAAAGAATTATAGTCAGTCTGGTTATAGTCTCTAATGATAATTTCCATTTTTATACTTTTCGAACATAAAGCTGTCCCGCTTCATACTTAATTACCATAACATTAACGCACTTATCTATATATCCTGATATGGCCGTACTATCATACATTTCATTATCAAGCTCCACCTTTCCACTGGGACGCAGGTCTGTAGCAGAAACACCAGTTTGCCCTATCAGATCACCATAGCTTGAATCTACACCCACGTATCCTTC
>PKSZ01000133.1:0-2835 GCA_002869425.1 Marinilabiliales bacterium | reverse complement strand
GTATCCTTCTTCAATTTTCTTACTAGAACTTAACACAAAAGCCTTAAATGGAGTACCCGTTAATAGTTTTGACCCTGCCCATATGGAGGCAACAAAGGAAATCAACATTGAAACAACCACAATTGCCAACGACCTAAATGCATTATCAACATTAACACCGGAGAAGTCAAATGCAACATTTTCAATCAAGCTCAAGGTTAAGCCTGCAACCATAACAATTATACCTGTGATTCCAGCAACACCAAATCCCGGTATTACAAATATTTCGAGTGCAAGCAAGGCTAAGCCCACAATAAAAACTACAATCTCCCAATTTTCGGCTAAACCTTCTAAATACAATGGAGCAAAATACAAAATTGCCGCCAATATGGCCGCTGCCAATGGGAAACCGATTCCAGGTGTTTGAAGCTCAAAATACAATCCGGCAACAATCAACATTATTAAAATTCCCTGCAGTATTGGATTTGTAAGAATCCCCAACATACTATCTAATAAGGAAGGTTCATAACTTATGATTTCATAATTCTGTATCCCCTCTCCTTTAATAACATCAGTAATACTTTCAGCCAACCCATCACAATAGCCATTTTCAATGGCTTCCTGAGCAGTAAAAGTAATTACCTTTCCACTATCTATGATTCCAGGAATTACACATCTGTCATCTACCATAGCTTCAGCTATCAAGGGATTACGTTTCCAGCTAATAATTGTATCATTATCCTGAATAAGCGTATCTTTTCCATGAGCTTCAGCAGTAGCTCTCATCGTACTCCTCATATAAGCCTGATATTTATCAGGTGCTTGCTCTCCTGATTGCGTAACAACTGTTGCTGCGCCAATATTACCACCAGGACGCATATAAATTTTATCGCATGATATTGATATTAAAGCACCAGCCGATGCAGCATTATTATCAATAAAAACAACAACGGGTTTTGGATAATTTAAAATTCGTGTACGTATTGAATCTGCAGCATCCACCAATCCTCCATAAGTATTCATATGAATGAGAATCATGTCTGCATTCAGACTGTCAGCTTCATTAAAGCCTCTTTTAACAATCAGCCAGGTTCCAGGCATAATATTTTCCCGTATATCAATTTTATATACAAGATCTGTTTTTTCCTGGGCTTGTATACCTAAAATTGCTGAGCAAAAAACAAAACAAAAAATCAGAAGTAGCCTTTTCATTTTTCTAAATTATCCAATAAAAATAATGCTAATCGAAAGATTAATCTAGTTTTCGGTAAATTTTCTGTGAAATTGGAAAGAATTTAACACTATACGTCACAAAATACAATATGCAAACGCATCTACAAACCAATAAAATTCTATATAGCAAGTAGTTATCCTACTTCTTTGTTAATACGAGGTGTTTCGTTAATACGTATGTATCACCTTCTCCAACTGGCAACTTAAACTTCACATTCAATGGTTTGTAACCAGGTGCTTCAACCTGAATTTCGTATTTCTTCTCTGCTGGAAGTGTTATGAAGTATTCACATTTTTGATTGGAAGTAACAATTTTTTCTTCTTTATTCGCCAGATCTGTAATTTTAATATTTGTTGATATTGGTTTACTGGTTACAGCGTCTACAACTGCACCTTTTAAGATAGAAAGTACCGGTCCGGTGAAACTTTCAGCAACATCTTTATCGATTTGTGTATTCTCTTCGAAATAGTTAGACATATCAATTTCAAGGATGTCGTACTTTCCCATTGCTTCATCGCGGTTACTTGTTTGATAAGCTGTTTGCCTGTCTGTAGTAAATACGAAATGAATTTCATCCTTTGTCGTATTGATTGGATATCCAAGATTTACCGGCACAGACCATACGCCATCTTCCAATACGGTCATAAATACATCATACCCACCCATTGTATTGTGTCCTTTACTTGTAAAGAACAAGGTTTTTCCGTCTGGATGAATAAAAATACCAATTTCGTCTTCCACTGAGTTTACAACAGGACCAAGATTTTCAGGCTTTCCCCATACTTCTCCGACTTTTTCAGAAACATAAATATCTCCGTTGCCATAACCACCACGCTCACGTTCACTTACAAAGAACATTTTGTTTCCATCCGCTGAAATTACAGCAGAACTTTCAAAGTAAGTAGAATTCACATACTCATTTTCAAAAGGTTTTGGATTTCCCCATGAACCATCATCTTCAATTTCAGAAATATAAATATCACCACTTTTTGTTTCACCCCTGATATTCTTATAAAGGAATATTTTGGTTCCATCAGGCGTAATGCTAAGGTTTGCATCATGACCATCTGTATTGATCGGCTCTTTAAGCTGAGTACAAGGTCCCCAACTGTTGGTCTTATCATCCCATTTTGACATATAGATATCATCGTAATATTCTTCAACAGACGGATCAATTTTTCCTCCTGTAGTACCCGGTCTCCTGGAAGTAAATATCAATGTTTTTCCATCTGCAGTAATTGAAGGATTGGCATCAGTATATTCAGAATTGATGTTTTTTCCTACATTTTTAATTTTCACATTTACAGGATTTTTCATCAACTCTTTGGCTGTAAGGCATTGCTTTAACAAAACATTTACATAATGCTTTTCACTATCTGATAGTTTTATTTTTCTCTTCTCCAGTTGATCTTTATAATTGTAAAAAGCATCAATGGCCTCATCAACCCTACCTTCATAATGATATGCCTGACCAAGCAATAAGAATAGATCACGATAAGCTAAAGAATCAAGTCCTTCAACACTTTCAAGATGCTTAAGGGCTTTATCCATTTCTTTTACCTTTATGTAGCATTCACCCATTCTAAAATTCAACAATGGATCATTACTATTTTCTTCATATA
>PKSZ01000011.1 GCA_002869425.1 Marinilabiliales bacterium | reverse complement strand
ATGTTCCGGCAGGCAATTCTTTGCCATTATAAGTACCATCCCATTCGTTACCTTGATATGCATCACTCTCATACAATAACTGTCCCCAACGGTTATATATCTGTACTGTTGTGGTATAGTTTTCAATATTACCAATTACCCAAACATTATTTACATCATCTCCATTTGGAGTAAATCCATCTGGGATATCAAGTTTTGGAATAACATTAACCTTCACAGTATCCTCATTAATACATCCATTGGATGCCGTTACGGTTAACACATAGGTGGTTGTATAATCTACATCAACCATTGGATCCTCAATGATTGGATTATCCAGGCCTACAACCGGCTCCCACTGATAAAATGCATTGTACTCATTTGTATAAGCATCAATCATTACAGATTCATCCGGATAAATAGTTAAGTCATCGCCCGCATCAACTTCCGGCAATGGAAGAACTTCAATTAACACTGTATCCAAATCAAAGCAACCTGTGATTGAATCTTCCACATAAACAACATAACTTGTTGTCTCTATTGGTGAAACTACCGGGCTTGACAATGTTGAATCATCGATTTCCACATTTGGAGACCAAGCAAAGACATTTGCATTTATACTACTATCAGCAGTTATCACATAATTACTTCCTGCACACATAATATAATCATCGTAAGCAATGGCTTCAACAACCAATCCTGGTGGAACATTAATAGAGTCAATATGTGAACAATTCAAGCTGTCTGTAACCGTTACATAATACCATCCGGATTCAACAGAATCAATTATCTGTGTGGTCTCATTATTTGACCAAAAATATGAATAATGTGCAGCACCTCCATTAACATTAATGTTCACATAACCGTCAAAAGAATTACTGCTACATGTAGTTCCGGATAATGAATCTACCAGAATAACAATTGGTACGGCTGAAGGCAATGAATCTTCAACAAATACTTCGCAGCCATTGAAGTCAGAAACTGTAAGGTAAACCGAATTTTCAGCACACAAGCCTGTTGCAACACTATCTGTTGCTCCTGTTGACCAATTAAAATCATAAGGCAGAATACCGCCTGTAACAGAAACTGTTAATGAGCCATTACAAGTATCAGCACAACTTACAAGCATGCTATCCACAACACTTACAGACAATAAGTCTGGTTCAACAATTGGAAATTCAATGGTTCTTGAACACAAGCTATCGTCCAGTAATTGAAGAATATAGGCTCCTTTACAAAGTTGTTCAAGAGAATCTATACTTTGACCTGCTGTCGTTTGAATAACTGATGGTGTGGCATTATACCAATTAAACTCATATGGGATATTACCTCCTGTAGCTTCTGCAATAAGATAACCATCACACAAGCCGTTACAGGAAATTGACGAGCTATCTATAATTGCCAGGGCTAAGCTTGATGTATCTCTCATTTCAAATGCATTAGAATGCGTACATCCATTGGCATCAGTAATGACAACATGATAAATAAATGCTGGCAAACTATCTGCTGTTGCAGTTGTCTGAGCAAGATCATCATCCCATTGGTAAGTGTATGGAGGTGTTCCACAACTCGCCATTGCTGTTACATAACCCGAGCTGTCTCCTCCACAAGAAATCAAAGAAGAATCTATGAAGGTTGAAGACAATTCGCATGGTTCTCCAATGGAAACAGTAATGACACTTTCACACATATTTGCGTCTGTGATCGTTAGATTGTAGAACCCTGCTGTTAACCCTGTCTGATTTAATCCAGTAGTTCCATCGTACCATTCTACTTCATATGGAGATGTTCCACCGGATGGGCTTATCGCAACCTCACCATCGTTGTAGCCATAACAAGTTACATCTATTGTAATTTCATTAGCCAAAATAGCATCAGGTTCAACAACAGACACTGTATCCATCACAGAGCAGGAATTGGCATCTGTTACCGTTATATAATAATCTCCACTTGCAAGGTCAGTAATTTCTGAGTCTGTTGATGTTGTTGACCATAAAATACTATAATCCGGAATACCTCCTGATATTTCAACACCAATGGTACCATCGTCGCCCAAAGGACAAGTTGTTGACACATAATTGTAATCCAGTTCTATTGGATCTGGTTGATGCACAGTATCAAAAGCTGGTGTTTGACATCCAAGACCATCTGTTACAGTAATGAGGTATACTCCTGCTTCCAGACTATTAATACAATCGTCTGTTTCTCCATTTGACCAGTTATAAGATAAGCTTGGGTATGGAGTATTTGCTGTCACACAAATTGATCCTGTGTTTTGTCCATAACACAATACATCTGTTACATCTACTGATTCAATCTCTGGTCCGGAAATATCAGGAACAGCAACGTAAACTGAGTCTGAACAACCATCAGAATTCGTCACAGTAACAGAATAATTTCCAACAGCCAAGTCTGTAATTGCCTGTGTAAACTCTCCCGTATTCCACTCATAGAAATACGTAGAGCCATCACCTCCACCACCAGTAACATCAACAACCCACGCAGAGCCATCATCGTTACCACAGGTTGAGCTATCCACAGCAGTTGTAATAATCATGCTACCCGGTTCTCCAACCAAGGCTGTATCTACAACATAGCACCCATTTGCATCAGTAACCGTTAAGAAATACTCATCAGGAACAAGATTGCTTATGTAAGATGACGTAGCTCCTGTGGACCATTCATAACTATATGGAGGTATTCCTCCATTCACTATTGTTTGTACATCACCAGATGATTCATTATTACACGCAACATCACCAATGATTAGCGTTAAATCTATTTCAGTCGGTTCAACTACAGAAATGGTTGTATCCATTGAACATAAGTTCGCATCCGTTACTGTTACAGTATAATTACCCGCTGGAAGATTTGTCAAATCTTCTGTTGTTTCTGTATTGCTCCATGCAAATGTAAATCCAGGAGTTCCACCTGAAACTGTTAGATCAACAAAACCATTGGTTTCTCCTGCACAAAGAATATTTGTAATTGAAAAATCTGTTTCTACTGCGTCTGGCTGCGTAATGGTAATATTATCGGCCAATACACATCCAATATTATCCGTTGCCTCAACTGTATACGTTCCAGCAGAAAGATTGCTTATCAATGTATCCGTAGCGCCTGTATTCCAACTGTAAGAATGTGGCGGATTTCCATTGTTTATCAATACAGAAACAGAGCCATCACTTCCTCCATAACAATTCACATTACTTACATCAGCAAACTCTAACTGTCCGGCACCAATATCTGAAATTGAAACCACTACTGTATCTGAACAGGTATTCGCATGATTGATAACAACTTCGTAGTTTCCTGCAGAAAGACCAGTTGCCAAAGCATTTGTTTGTCCATCAGACCATTCAAATGTGAATGGTGAAGTTCCTCCTGATACAACTACAATCTCCGCCTGTCCATTTAACTGACCACAACCGCTACTATCAATCTGAACATTGGTAAGTAAAATTTCGGGCTGTGTTATCTCGACATCCTGACCTAGTGCCTGACATCCATTCGCGTCTTCAACAACAATTTCATAGATACCATCAGACAAACCTGTAAAGCTATTTGAAGTGCTAAAACTGCTGCCTGCGTTAATAGAATAATTTAATGTGCCAGTACCACCTGAAGCTACAATAGAGATTGCGCCATTATTACTATCATAACAACTTACATCTGTATAACCAACCGGGTCCGGATCAATTGTCAACTCATCAGGCTCATTGATTTCTAACAGTCCACCATTAGCTTCACATCCATACACATCCTGAATCATAACCTGATATGTTCCTGCACATAAATTATTAAATATACTATCTCCTGTCTGATATGTATTTCCATTATCTACAGAATAATAATATACTCCTGCACCACCATCAGCATGAATGGTAATTTCACCTGTACAATCTGCAAAACAACCTGCAACATCCTGCTTGTCAACACCAGCAACCAGCAAAACTTCCGGTTCATTAATATAGATTGGCTGCGTAAATACCTGGCAACCTGCATCATCTTTTATTGCAACAATATAAGAACCAGCCTGTAGATTTGTAAATTCTCCATCATTATTCAGGAATGGACCACCATTTAAGGAATATTCAAGGTCTGAAGCTCCTGAACCGTATACATGAATTTCACCACTTACATTTCCGTTACATGGAAGAACATCAACCGTAACAACACTATCAACAACAGGTCCATCTATATCACTAATTGCAACTGTATCTGAATAAGTACAACCATCAGCAGAAACATCCACAATATACAACCCTGAAGAGATATTACTAATACAGGCCTGATCTGTTGCTCCACTTATACTTCCTGTCCATGAATAACTAATTGCACCAACAGGACCTGTTACATTATCAACACAAGCTTCTCCATTCGTTAAACCACAATTTGCATTGGTCTGAGATGTCTCTATAACAAATGGTGTTGGTTCCGTAAGATTTACTGTGTCGCCAATAAACAAACATCCATTTACATCTGTTATACGTGGAACATAAAAGCCTGGGCATAGATTTGTAAATACACCTGTTGCATTACTGATATCCGAAGAACCATTATTCAAAATATATGTAATATTTCCCGTTCCTCCTTGCGCTATAATAGCAACACTTGCATCACAATAGCCTGAACACGAGTTGTTTGATATTGAAACACTCGTGATTTCAAGTAGTACGGGTTCAACAACAGTATCTACAGCAACCTTAGAACACAAATTATCATCAGTTACAGTTACAATATATTCACCTGCCGATAATGATGTTAAATCCTGAGTTGTCGAATTATCTGACCACAAATAAGAATAATCACCAGCTACAGTTCCTCCGACTACAGAAAGATCAATATCTCCTGTAGTTTCACCGTTACACAAAATATCTGTTACCGATAAACTTAATATAATATCGTCTGGTTGAGTAATAATAACACTATCAACAAGCTTACATGCATTCACATCTGTAAGTGTTAAATAATAGGTATCAGCCACAAGGTTTGAAATAGATGCATCCGTTTCGCTGTTACTCCAATCATAAGTAAATGGACTATCTCCACCTGTAATTACAGCAGTTGCTGATCCAGATGCATTACTGTAACAATCAACATTGGTTCTTTGAATTACTAAATTACCGACACCTTCATCAGACATTGGGATAACTTCTGTCGCGGTACATCCATCAACATCAGTTACAGTTATTGAGTATAATATACCTCCGCATAGTGTATCACAAACGGCATTGGTATTTCCATTTGTCCAATTATATGTATAAGGCGCTACTCCATTGCTTGCTGTAACGGTACCAATACCATCACAAATACCACAATGTGAACTATCAATGGATACATCAAGGCTAATAACCAGTATACTGTCTACTGTAGCTGAATCAATAACACTACATCCATTATCATCTTCAACTGTAACAAAATATTCACCAGAATATAGGTTGCTTAAATCCTGACTTGTGGAGCTATTAGACCATAAATATGAATAGTCTGTTGCCATTGTTCCTCCTGTAACTGTTAAGTCAAGAGAGGCATCTCCACTACCACCACAAACACTATTTGTAACTGCAATATCTGTTTCCAATAATGGTGGTTCAGTAACAATTACTGAATACATCAATGTACAATTGTTCTGGTCACGAACAACAACAGTATATGTTCCTGCTCCAATGTTTTCAAGGTCGTCAGTTGTCTGACCAGAATCCCAATTATATTCGTAAGGTGGTATACCGCCTGTTATTGTCAAGTCAATAGCACCATCTTCAACTCCATTACAAACCAAATCTGTAGTAGTATAAGTAAGCTCCAATAAAGTTGGTTCAGTTATAGTTGTATCCCAAGGAAGCGGACATCCATCGGCATCTGTAATCGTTAAAAAGTACTGTCCTGCACATAAATCAGTTTGATCTTCATCAGATGCAATAAGTCCACATCCATCTGGCGTTGTCCAGTTATAAGAATATGTTGGATTTCCACCAGTAACGGTTATATCGATTGAACCCGTTGCATCACCATTACAACTAACATCATTTAGTATTACATCACTAACCACAGGCCCATCTTCATTAATAACTGTCACCATCAAAGAATCTGAACATCCTCCTTCTGCAATTGTTACATATACCCAATAGTTACCTGCTGGCAAATTACTGGCTGTAGTACCTGTTTGGCCATCACTCCATTCAATAGCATCTATTGTACCACCATCAATGGATTCAACCGTTACACTACCATCGCTTTGCAAACAGTGAGAATTAACAATAGATGTATTGATTGTAAATCCATCTGGATCATAAATCGTATCTTCAACAACTTTTTAACACGTGTTCGCATCTGTTACTGTTAAAGTATATACCCCTGCTGATAAGCTACTAATATTTTGCGTTGTTTCTGAATTACTCCAGTTAAATGCATATGGACTAATACCCCCAGATACATTGCTTGCAATTGAGCCAGAAGCATAACCAGCACAAGCAGGATCAACCGATGAAGTTAAAACCACTATCTCTGCCGGCTCTGTAATATTACCTGAGCCAATTTTTGTACATGTATTTGCATCTGTAACCGTCACCTGATATGTTCCTGCATTCAATCCTGCAAGATCCTCAACTGTATATGCATTATCCCAACTATAAGAGTAAGGTGAAATACCTCCATTTACAGCGAGATCAATAGCGCCATTTACATCGCCATAACATACTACATCCGTAGTATTGATTGTTAAATATAAACTATCAGGTTCATTTACTTCGAGACTATCATAGATTGAACAACCATCAACATCGGTAATGGTAAAATAGTAAATACCTGCTGTTAATCCTGTAAGATCTTCACTTGTATATCCATCTGTCCAGTTGAAAGAGTATGGGGTTACACCTCCACTTACAACTAAATCAAGCTCTCCATTAGACAACCCATAACACTGAACATCTGTTATGTATGCAGTATCTAACTGTGGTCCATCAAGATTTTGAATTGAATAGCTCTCACTTGCTTCACAACCGTTTCCACTGGTAATTGTAACAGAATAAATATTGGCCTCAATATTCAACAACGAGCTTGTAGTTGCATTATTTGACCAAAGGTATGTATAAGGCGTTGCTCCACCTCCTGTAACTGAATCTATCACTATAGATCCGTCAAACTGGTTACAATGACTGGCAGTTAAAGTTTCATATATAATCATTGTATCTGGCTCCATGATCTCAAAAGAGTCAACTACCTGACAGTTATTCACATCTGTCAAAGTTAAATAATACGTTCCTGATGTCAGATTCCACTGATCTTGATTACCTGCACTTAGGCCTGATCCATCATTGGTTAGCCAGGTATAATCATATGGTGAATTTCCACCAGACACCGTTAAATCTATTAAGCCATTTGAGTTTCCATAACAATCTACATCTGTAATAATTGATGAGATTACGATTTGGGATGGTTCTGTCAACTGAATGCTATCATCAATTTCACAACCATTGCCATCAGTTACTGTAACATAATACCAATCCGCAATAAGATTATTATAATCTTCCTGATCACTTACACCAATATTACCACCGCTCCAGTTATACGAATATGAAGGTGTTCCACCTGAAACTGTAATATCTGCAGAACCATTTGCGTCTCCATAACATCCTACATTTGTAGATGCAATCAATAACTGAAGTGCATCAGGCTCAGTAATCTCATAACTACCATATGCTGAACAGCTAGCTGCATCCGTTATGGTCACATCATAAGTTCCGGCTGGTAATCCAGCTAAATCCTGATCAGTAGAACCACCAGTCCATGAATAAGTATAAGTTGGTGTTCCTCCGGATATTGTAAGATTAACAGCACCATCTGTTAAGCCATTACAACTCACATGAGTCAGAACAGCTGCATCAATTTGTGGTCCATCAACATTATTAATTGTAACACTTGCTGTTTCTGTACATCCTTCAGATGTTGTAACAGTAACCTGATAAGGATTGGCAACTACATTATATAAGGTATCCAATGAACTAGCATTTGACCAGACATATTGGTAAGGTGCTGTTCCTCCTCCTGTAATACTATCAATCCATGCCATACCATTATTCATAGCACAGTTGGCATGCTGAGTACTTGTGTAAATAATCATCGGATCAGGACCAGTTATGGAATAACTCGATGTATATGTACAGTTATGATCATCAGTTACAGTAAGATCATAAGTACCTATTGTAAGTGTATTCTGATCTTCAGCACCTGCAACCAAACCACTACCATCAAGTGTTTGCCAGTTAAAAGTATAAGCTGGTGTTCCACCTGTTAAAGTAAGATCAACTGAACCATTTGTATTATAGTTACAAACAACATCTGTAGTAATATCTGAAACCTGTAATTCCAGAGGTTCATTAATAGCAAAGGTATCTAAAGACT
>PKSZ01000132.1 GCA_002869425.1 Marinilabiliales bacterium | reverse complement strand
ATGGTTCCATTTCCCTTAACCTGTGCAAAATCTCTTACACGCCTTAACAGTGCATTGGCAATACGTGGCGTACCGCGACTACGACCGGCTACCTCAACTGCTGCATTTTCTTTAATGGGAACGTCCAATATTTCTGCCGACCTGTGAATAATTCTCTTTAAAACAGCACTATCATAATACTCAAGATGTGATGTTATACCAAACCGAGCACGCAAAGGACTAGTAAGTAAGCCCGAACGCGTAGTTGCCCCAATTAAAGTAAAGGGATTAAGTGTTAATTGCACAGATCTTGCTGCCGGACCTTTATCAATCATTATATCAATGCGATAATCCTCCATGGCCGAATACAGATATTCTTCAACAATCGGAGACAAACGATGGATTTCATCAATAAAAAGCACATCGCCCTCATCAAGCCCGGTGAGCAATCCAGCCAAATCGCCAGGTTTATCCAAAACGGGGCCTGATGTAATTTTCATGGAAACATGCAATTCCTGGGCAATTATATTGGCAAGAGTTGTTTTTCCCAAACCAGGAGGCCCATGCAGTAATACATGATCCAGTGCTTCGTTGCGCATAATTGCAGCATTCACAAAAACTTTCAAATTCTCCACCACCTTACTCTGCCCACTAAAGTCTTCAAAGCTTAATGGTCTGAGCTTATTGTCGAATTCCTGCTCTGATGACCCTATAACTTCACTGTGAATATCAAAATTATCATCCATATCTGTTGCAATACTTGCTTAAAGGTACAGCATTTCATAATATTAAACAAAAGAGCCTTCATTAATAAATCTATTCTGCTATTCATAGAATTCCCATAGCCTTTTCCTTTGTTAAACCCAGATCCTTAGCCAAATCTCCAAGGAAGACCTTAAGTTTCAAGATATAAATGGGAGAGTTAAAATTTGTGTTGTGGGTTTTGTTTCCAAAAAGCATAATCCTATAACCAATTCCTACTCCAATCCCAAAATATTTAAGAAACCTATAATGACCTGAAAGATTGGTTTCATAGATAACAGAAAATTGTTTTTTTGTATTCCTTTCACTAGCAGCCAGATCATATTGGTAAAATATATTCCCAAAACCCAATTGAACGGGAATAACAAATTCCCAATTCCCTTTTCTATAAAAAGCATATTCGGCAAAATATGACAAGTACCTAAATTTAAGTCGGGCTGAAATAGTATCCAGTATCACATGACTATCAGCAATATAGAGATCTTTTGAAATATCAGATTTTAACCAATTATAACCCGCTCCAATTTTCACCACATTGTCAAAATTCAACCCCACCTTTACCCCTGTAATTCTTGCACTACGATTGGCAACAAAAGAATTCCGAGTATCAAGTTTCAGTAAAAGACCAGGCTTTTCTTTAAGCGATAAACGCGCAGGATCAAATTGCTGTGAAGAGACCAGGAAAGAATAAAACAATAAAATAATAAACAAAAAATGGCCAGCATTCTGTCTATTCATCTTCATCCCACTTTAGCTTATAACCATTGATTTTATATTCAAAATCATTTTTATAAATTATAAACTTCTTGAGCGTACCATCCTCATTGTATTCTATCCATTTTCCTTCTTTTGTTCCCATCACAAAATTCATCTCTCTTTTTAATTCCCCACCAGGATAATACAATTTGTGCTTCCCATCCTTTTCTCCCATAATGTAATTTCCTTCGTATCTAAGCGTACCATAGTGTAAAGTAGAGGTCCATACTCCATTTTTGAGACCTTCCTGATAGTTTCCTTCCTCTACCTGATCGCCCAGATTGTAATACCATTTTCCCTGTTTCTCACCAAACTCATAGGAGCCCACAACGGTTTCTTTACCTTGCCTGTTGTACTCAATATACTTTCCTTCATACTCTCCCTTGTCGAGATTCTCCTCTCTTCGCAACTCACCACTCTCATAATACCACTTCCATTGGCCATTCGGTTTGTCGCTCCTGTATTTACCTTTTTGCTCTGTTTTCCCATTCTCGAAAAAATAGTTCCACTTGCCCGTTTTCTTATTGTTCTTATACCTACCTGTAGCAGCAACCGAGCCGGAAGGAAAATAAAACTCCCATTTCCCTTGTCTGTTTCCTTCTGGATCAACAACACCCATGGCAGTTAAAACCCCGTTTTCATTATAAACCCAGGAATTTACAACCTCTCCCTTTTCATTATATTCACGATGAACACCCAAGGGCTTACCCTCACGGTATACTCCGGTAAACTTCAAGTTACCATCGGAAAAATATTCATTTTTAATTTCAATATCCAATGAATCCTGTTCAAGCACTTCCGGATTATTCTCTACCAGCTTACCATTCTCATATAACTCCAATCTTATCAACTTTCCCCTTTTATCATATTCCCTGACATATCCGTCAAGCAAACCTTTACGATAGTTTTCTTCAAGATGAACCTTATCTCCCAGATAAAATGTAAGCCATTTGCCCTTTTTAATTGTATCCTTCCAATAACGATTTATTCTTTCTTTATTGATTTGGAAACCATTGTGATATTCCAACAGGCTTATTATCCGCCCATCTTTTGCATACTCCTTCCCTTTCCCATGCATTTTATTGTTTTGATAATAAATAGACTCATGTAATTTACCGTTCTTATAAAAATAAAGAGAAGGACCCTCCTTTTTATCATTAACATACAGTTCTTTCTTAGCAATCCACATTTTTTTTATGCTATCCTTACCGTTTTTCACATATTCTTTACCATACGTAATATAATATCCGCTCTTTTTTCCTTTGTTATAATTGATAATTTCTACGGTATCTCCTTCATTGTCGTAAAAAAACCACAAACTATCCAGGCGATGATTTTTTCTATTCCCTTCAGACTTTATCATTCCATCAGGATAATAAGTTTTCCAGTAGCCCGTTGGATTACCATCCTTCATATAACCTTCACTGGACAGTTCACCATTACCATAATAAATTCTTGTATAACCTGTTGAATCAGTTTTTACGCTCTTGGCATACCCCATGCAGACTATGGCAACCATAAATACAATGACCATAAGAATTTTACCATATGGTATGCGAAATATCATGTTTTAAAGATATAAAAAAGTATCACTTACTGTAAATTGAAACGAAACGAAATGCCCTATACTATAATTCTGTAGCCTGTTCCTCTTCCTCCTTTGTTAATTCCTGGGGATCTCCTTTATAAACAATAGATAAATCAAGAACATTCATGCGATTACTAAAGAAATTATAAACATCTGATTTCCTGATATTATAAAGTTCATACGCAGCAAAATCATCTGAACCATCAATAATAAATTCAGGTGGATTTGATTCAAAACGAGAAATATTTTCAGCAATAAAGTCGGGAATATAATCACCTGTTAAGCCTGTAATAATATCCAATTTCCCCTGTTCAAACATGGTAAGTTCCTTTACTGTAGTTGGTTCAAATGAAATGATTATAGTATCAAGATAGGGTAAATAATTTCCCTGCTCGTCCTGTAGATAGTACTTGTTGTTTCGGGTTAATACAAGATTCTCTCCTTTAGGCGGTAGGTTTTCAAGAATAAAAGGCCCTGATCCCACACCTGAGCCTGTTCCATACTCTTCAATTGCTTCCCAGGGAAGCACCACAGCAGAAATATCTGCCAACAGATAAATGTATAATGGATTTTCCTTCTCAAGATGCAATTTCAGCACAGTATCACAAACCACTTCAACACCTTCAATATCAAAACCCGGACGACCCATTGCACTCGCTTCATAAAATTTCTTCGCACCTTTTATCTGATCAATGGTACCATTAAAGCGATTGTTTTCTTCTGATTGAGAGCTAAGCAACTCAAAAGAGAACTTAAAATCTTCAGCTGTAACTTTTCTGCCCTTTCCGCCTTTAAAGCACGGGTTATCATGAAAATATACATTATCGCGAAGATAAAATGTGTAAACCGTTCCTGAAGTATCAATTTCCCATCTTTTGGCAATTGCAGGAACAATACTCAAATTATTTGGATCATACTTTACCAAACCATCATATACCTGAGAGATAATATGTGAAGAAACTTTATCATTGGCAGATGGAGGATAAGTCGTTAACAATAAGTCTGTTTCGTTTATTCGTAATGTTCCTCCAAACTTATTTTCATTGCCCTTCCTTTCATTCACCTTATCTGAAGAACCACAGGAAACAAGAAAAAACAAAACCAGACAACAAAATATTATTGTTCCTTTCATAATTATTTAAGCCTTTTATGCATAATTAGATAAAGTTATAAAATTAATGATTCGCATGGAAATCCGATGAAAATAATTCTCAAATTTGAAATTATTTAATATGTAAAAGCTATTTCTTTGTTTTGATTTTATTAATTTTGATATTATATTCGTTTCTTGATAAAAACCTACATTGGGATGAGGAAAATATTTACCGTATTCATTTTGTCTTTTCTGCTTAGCTTCTCTTTTGCAAAAGCAGGAGTTATTAAAATGGACGGAATTTTTCAGGGAAAAAACCTTTATGTGGTTAACCCTTTTGCTGCATCCGGCGTTGGTTTTTGTGTATATGAAGTTACCGTGAACGGACAAATTACAACGGATGAAATCAACTCCAGTGCTTTTGAGATAGACTTATCAATGTTTCAACTTCAACTTGGAGACAAGCTTGTTGTTGAGATTAAACACAAAGATAATTGCAAGCCCAAAGTACTAAACCCTGAAGTATTAAAGCCCAAAAGCACCTACAACTTAACATCTATCAATGTTGAAAAGGATGGTACACTAAAATGGAGCACAAGCGGAGAAGCAGGAAAACTACCATTTATTGTTGAACAATTTCGCTGGAACAAATGGGTTAAAGTTGCAGAGATAGAAGGAAAAGGAACACCTACAAATAATAACTACAGTACAACAGTAAAACCTCATTCCGGAGAAAATAAATTCCGGGTTAAGCAGGTTGACTATACAAAAAAGCCTCGCTATTCTGATGAAGTTACGTTCAGATCCATGAGTCCTCCGGTTTCTCTCGAATCGAAAAGAGTTGACGACAAGCTTGAATTCACAATGGAAACCATGTATGAAATTTATGATTACTATGGAAATATTGTGAAAAAAGGATTTGGGAAAGATGTAGATGTTAGCAAGCTCGACAAGGGCAAGTACTTTGTCAATTTTGACAATACAATGGAACAGATTACTGTTAAGTAATTCCTATCAAATTAAATCCAACAACTGTTCAGATATCTCAACATCCTGAGGTGAGTGTAATGTTTTTATACCCAGTTTTTGAGCTCCTTCAAGATTAATTACATTATCGTCAATAAACAAAGACTCTTCGGATTTAATTCCCGCTTTATCGATTACAGTTTTATAAATTTCTGGACCTGGTTTATACATTTTTAAATTAAAAGAAAAGAATGTTTTATCAAACAAGTCATCCAAAGAGTTAAATCCATGTCGTTTTTTTAAATTATTTGTGTAAAACTCGTAGTGAATAATATTGGAGTTGCTAAGTAAAAACAACTGATATTTCTCCCTTAGTTTTAATAAAAGATTGATTCGTTTTTCGGGAATATCCAGAATTAACTGATTCCAGGCATCATCAATTTCCTTATCAGATATATTTCTTTCTGCCAGGTATCTTAACTTGTTCCTAAAGTCATTGGGAGAAATCAGTCCCTTTTCAAAATCCATAAATAATTCTCCCTCAACTGCCTGATTCATTTTTCCCTTGAAGTCGGGAATGGATAGTTTTTTAAAAGCTTTTTCGGTTCTGGAAAAGTCAAGATCAATAATAACACCGCCAAAATCAAAAATAATATTTCTTATTCCATCAAGGTTCTTCAACATATTCGTAAATTTATGATGCATTACAAATTTATCAATTGAATCAAACAATTCATGATTGTTAATCAAAAACATTATACAACGATCTGGCTGAACGAAAATGAAAGATCAGTTTCTATAATCGATCAACGAAAATTACCATTTGAATTCAGTATTGAATCATTTACTTGTTGCAACCAGATACGGTTGGCCATTAAAGAAATGTGGGTTCGTGGAGCTCCCCTTATTGGCGTAGCTGCAGCATATGGCGTTTATCTTGCTTCCATCCATGCTCCGGAAAACGACTTAATTCCCAGCATACGTAATGCAGCACAAAAACTTCTGCATGCAAGACCCACTGCCATTAACCTTAAGTTTGCCATACATGGCAGTATGGAAAAAATTTGTAGAGAAAACAGCAAAGAAAGGGTAATTCAGGCTGCACTAGATTATGCAGAAAACCTTAGAAATCAAGAAATTGAAAATTGCCGGATGATAGGTATACACGGTTTAGACTTAATAAAAACACAATATAAAAAAACAGGCAAACCAGTTCAAATATTAACACATTGTAATGCTGGCTGGCTGGCTTGTGTAGATTATGGAACAGCAACAGCTCCTATATATATGGCTCACGATGAAGGCATCCCTGTACATGTTTGGGTAGACGAAACAAGACCCCGAAACCAGGGAGCAAGATTAACAGCCTGGGAACTTTCACAACATGGTATTCCCAATACGTTGATTGCAGATAATACAGGCGGACATTTGATGCAACATCAAATGGTTGACATGGTAATTGTGGGAACAGACAGAACAACCATAACAGGTGATGTTGCAAATAAAATAGGAACTTACCTTAAAGCTTTGGCTGCAAAAGATAATAACATCCCCTTCTATGTTGCTGCCCCATCAACATCCATAGATTGGTCTTTAACTGATGGTGTAAAACAAATCCCCATTGAAAAAAGAGACGAGAAAGAAGTACTGCTTATGGAAGGAATTAATGGTAATACAGTGGAAACCATTCAAATATCGCACTCGGAATGCAAAGCTGTTAATTACGGTTTCGATGTTACGCCGGCTCGTTTGGTTACAAGCTTAATAACAGAAAGAGGTATTTGTAAAGCAAACGAAGAAGGTATCAGTTGCCTGTTTCCTGAAAAAAAAAGTTGCTAATGCCAATAGATGAAGGTTACATTAAATTCCACTGCAATTGGAGAGCTGAAGATAACTTAATTGATTCAGAGAAAATTAAAGAACTAAATCAAGCCAGAACCATCTTAAAAAAGCACAATTTAATTGGAGTATATTCAAATGGCATTGGATTTGGCAATATCAGTAAACAAATTGACGGTAATCAGTTTATTATAACAGGTTCGGCTACCGGTCAACTTAAACACCTTAGTACAAAAGAATTTTCAATTGTTCAGTCTGTAAACATAGAAAAGAATACCGTAAATTGTATTGGTTCTATAAAAGCCTCTTCAGAATCTATGAGCCATGCAGTAATATACAATGAGCTGCCTGATGTTAAAGCTGTGATTCATATTCATCATAATAAGCTCTGGAAGAAACTTCTGAAGACAGAAACAAAGACCTCATCAACAACAGAATACGGAACTCCTGAAATGGCATATGAGATTATTTCATTACTTAGATCAAAACCAGGAATAAATACCATCGTTATGGCGGGACATGAAGAAGGATTGCTTTTCTTTGGAAAGTCGGTTCAGGAAGCACTGGAAATTACATTTAAACATTACAATAAAGTATAAAATGAACAAAATTGGTATTATTGGAGGATCTGGACTAGAGAAACCGGATATTTTGCAAAATCCGGAATATGTTACCCTACAAACAAAGTACGGTGAACCAAGCTCAAAAATTATTACAGGCAAAATTGCAAGATCAGATATCGCTATTATTTCCCGACATGGTTTTGAGCACAAAATACCGCCCCACAATATCAATAACGCAGCAAATATTATTGCATTAAAAGAATTGGGATGTACACATATTATTGCAACAACTGCATGTGGTAGTCTAAGAGAGCAAATAAAGCGCGGAGATATTGTCTTTCCTGATCAATTTATCGATTTCACAAAAAATCGTCGTGTTAGTCTTTTTGATGAGTTTCCTCCTGGAGAAATGAAACATACCCCCATGGCTAAACCATTTGATGAGCATCTACGATCTTCACTGATTTCAATTGCTGATCAACAAGGTATAACTTATCATAAAACGGGAACAGTAGTTACGATTGAAGGACCAAGATTTTCAACCAAAGCAGAATCTCATATGTACAGACAGTGGGGTGCTGATATCATCAATATGAGCACAGCGCCAGAATGTATCATTGCAAACGAAGCCGAAATACCATACGCATCCATAGCCATGAGCACTGATTATGACTGTTGGAAAGAAGATGAAAATCCTGTTAGCTGGGAAGAGGTGATAGAAGTATTTAACAACAATGTGGACAAGGTTATTCAGCTGATATCTAAGGCCTTATCACAAGGGATATAATGGGTTTAAAAAAAGATTGCAAATATTAAACTGATTGCTTATTTTTGTCCACCCTTTCAAATGTAAGGAACAAAGATTGGTCCCTTAGCTCAACTGGT